>NZ_CALEMX010000290.1 GCF_937910335.1 uncultured Gimesia sp.
TCATCAGTGGTCTCGTTCCAATATAAAATGGGCCAGTTCTTCCAATCGTTGGCCATGGCTCCCAAGTGAGGAGATCGAGAGACACGCTTCTTGAATCAAATTTTGAGCACGCTTTTGACTCTCATCAACACCAATCAGGGAGGGGTAGGTTAATTTACCGTGTTCGGCGTCTTTTCGCACGCCTTTTCCCATTTTTTCTTCATCACCGGTTAAATCAAGTAGATCATCCGTAATTTGAAATGCCAATCCTATGCAAGTGCCGTATGTTTCCAGTTTTTCCAGGGTTACTGCATCTGCACCACCAATTCTGGCTCCCATTGTCAGAGCACTGCAAATCAGCCGTCCTGTTTTTCTACGGTGAATCGCTTCCAGCGTTTCCAAAGTGGGTTGATTCTGATGCTCCGACTCCAGGTCTGCGACTTGTCCGCCGACCATTCCCACAGCGCCTGCTGCATTGGCCAGGTCAACACAACATTCAGCAGCACAAGACTTTACTTCAATTTGTCTTGCCATGATTTCAAAGGCCCGCGTTAATAAGGCATCTCCGGCCAGGATGGCATTTGCTTCACCAAATTTGATATGACTGGTAGGTTTTCCTCTGCGGAGGTCATCATCATCCATTGCTGGAAGATCGTCATGGATTAGGGAGTATGTGTGCACAATTTCAATGGCACTGGCTGCCGGTAGCGCGTCTTCCCTGTTTCCACCACAGGCTTCACAACTAAGCAGAACCAGAATGGGCCGCAGCCGTTTTCCACCAGCGGAAAGACTGTAAGACATTGCCTCTTTGAGAATTGGTGGGCAATCCGTTGAATGATCGAGTGAGTCTGATAAATGTTGATTTACCAGACTCTGTAGCGTGCTCCACATTTCCTTGAAGGTTGGCCGTTGATCGCTCATTCAATAAAGTTCTTTGTTTAAAGTAGCTGAAGTGGTATTTCAATCAGTTTCTGTTGCAGAAGCCAGAAGCAGTCCGATCTGGCAGGCTTTGAGATATTCCTCAATCATCAATGTTTCTTTTGTGGTATGGATATCCTGCTGGCCGCATCCCAGGGTGACTGTGGGGAATCCATGCGCGACCATCCAGTTCGCGTCCAGGCCCCCATTGGCGATATTGAGCTCTGGTTGGATACCCGTTTTTTGGATGGCGTGTTTTGCTGTTTGAACTGCAGGTTCCTGTTCTGAAAGCCGAAAGGAATCATATTTCAAATAGGATTCAAACGAAATGCTGCCTCGCTTTCCGGAACTGTTTTTCAGGGACTTTGCAGACTTCTGGAAGGCTTTTTTAAATTCATCAAGAATTTTTTGTCGAAAGCGGGGATTATGGCTGCGGGCTTCTGCCTTGATTGACAATTCGGGCATCACCACATTTGTGGCCGCTCCCCCTGAGATGACTCCAATGTTACTGGACCCGGAATTTTTGCCTTTGATCACCAGGCCGTGCCAACCATTTCGTGAGAGGTCTTCAATGGCATTGGCTGCGATGACCGCGGCGCTGACTCCATGTTCGGGATGTGCTCCCGCATGGCTGGCAATTCCCTCTATTTGAATCAACATTCCTGAATCACCGGTGGCTCCAATACAAACCATATCAGCCAGTTTTCCATCCCAGTTGAAGCACATTTTGGGTTTTCCCAGTTTTCCGGTTGCCAGATGTTTTACACCTACCAAGCCGATTTCTTCCTGAACCATCCAACAGAAAGTTAATGGCGGATGAGGGATATCCTGTTCGAGAATTGTGAGTAAGGCATTGAGGATCACGCTACAGCCTGCCCGGTCGTCTGCTCCCAGCGCGGTCTGATTACTTTTGGAATGAATCAGCTTTCCTTTTTTGATCGGTTCTGCTCCGACACAAAGCGGGACAGTGTCCATATGAGCCATCAACATACGACGGGGGCCACGTATTGTTCCTGGAAGTTTCACAATCATATTTCCAGACTCACCACCAATGGGGCTTTTCTTATGAGCGGTATCGAAGGTGATGCATTTCTCAGGCAGACCTGCTTTCCGGAGTTCTGCCACAATAGCGGCTGCGATTTTTCCTTCTTCACCACTTTTACCAGGTATGGCCATCAGCCGCGTGACGAGTTGTAATGCCTGTTTGTGATTGACTTTAATGGTAGAATCTCTGGTATGTTTGTTCATTAGGGGGCTTTGATAAAAAGAGAGAGGGCATTTGCTTGTATCGATTGAAGTGTTTCGTTCTTGTTATTGCAACTTATGCTTTTGAACGAGTTTTTTCAATGGGATTGCCGCGATGATTCCCGTCTTCCTCCTTTGGGTGCGGCAGACTCATATTGTGGGTGCGGCAGACTCATATTGCTGTAAATCTAGATCAAACTTAGAATCCTGCCTGTTTTGTTGCTGAAATCCTTAAATGGGGCCAGGTAACCCTGTTTGAATCTTAACAATGGTATTCTGATAATTGAAGATGATTCGTTCTCGCTTGCGCTGGGTTAAGCATTTAACGCTGGCAATTTTTACTCTCATGCTGTTTGCAATAGGGTGCGAGGTCGCGTTGCGCATTTCGGAATATCGGGAGCAGGTTTCCGTCAGTAATTATGATGCTGGCGGTTTTCTGATTCCTTCGGACGTTTCCTATCATCGAATTCGTCCCTTCCAGAAAGTCTCTCGGAAACAGCCGGATACCGGAGAGCCTGTTCAATTTACGATCAATAGTATGGGGTTGAGAGGAAAGGAATATACCATTCCCAAACCCGCTGGTGTCTTTCGAATTCTTTGTCTGGGAGGCGAAAACGTTCTTGCGCCGGAGATGGAAGACCCCGATACGTTTTGTGTTCGTTTGGAGAATCTGCTTCAAAAACAGACTCAGTTAAAAGTGGAAGTGGTAAATGCCGGGGTTCCTGATGCGAGTCCCCTGATGTCTTATCTGGACTTGAGACACTCTTTGCTGGGGCTACAACCTGATTTGATTCTGCTTCATTTTGATATGTCTGACGTCGCCGACGATCATGCACTGAGACGATACACTCAACTCAGTGATTCTGGAGTTCCTCTGTGTTCGATGCATCCTTTGTTCGATCAGATGAATGCACCCGAACGCCTGGAAAATCATTTTCTGATCTATCGCTATACATTGAGGTGGCTGGGTGATTCCTGGGTGGAAAATCAACCTGCTGGTCTGGATCGAGATATTGATACTCCGCAGGGAAAATACTTGTGGCTGGAAGATCATCCTCCTGACTGGTCTGTGTATGTCAGACAGACTTTGGAGCCCATTCAGAACATCCAGCAGATTGCACAGGGAACCTACTCCCGATTCATTCTGGCAACTTATCCCAAGCCCTGGCAGGTTTCTGAAAACGCGCTGAATCAGGAAGGGGTCAGGGGTTCTCTGGGAGTGCGCGAGGGAGTCAAATATACCAGTCGCTTTCCTTTTGATTTGTTAGACACCTATGCAAAGCAGTTGAATCTGTCATACTGTGATACATCGTCGACCTTTCAAAACATTCAAAATCCTGACCGATATTTTCTGAATCATGTGCCCCAATTTTCGCGAGAAGGACACGCGTTGTATGCGCGGGAACTGGCATTGTTTATCTTGAAGGATGTTCCCGGGATCTGGTCAGATTCGGATCCATCGAACACAGAACAACCGGCGCCACGACAGGCTCTGGTTCCCGGGAGTTGAGCAGCAGTGGAGAATAGAATGTGATGTTGATGAATGATAAGACGATTTAAGAGTAGGGAGTGCTAAAGTAAGAGCCCGGCTTTTTGTAAGAAACTGTTCATATACGAAGCAATCTTTTGAGGGAAAGCCCTTGTTTCAGGGGAGAACAGGCAGATTTTCTGCCTTTCAAAGAGGTTTTCTCGAAAGAGGACCTATCTTTATCTATATGATAAAGTTGCCTTAATTTTCGGTGGCATACCAAAATTACGTTGAAATAGAGGAAAGAATTTTATGGGTTCGTATGAAACAGCTTGTCGTTATTTTGATCAGGCTTCGCGTCAGGTTGGTTTATCGCACAACATGCAGGAATTGTTACGAACACCGGAAAGGGAAGTGAAGGTTGAAGTCGCGATTGAGCGTGATAACGGAGAGATCGCCACGTATATCGGGTATCGAATTCAGCATGACAGTTCCCGTGGACCAATGAAGGGGGGGCTTCGTTTTCACCCCGAAGTCGACGCAGATGAAGTTCTGGCATTGGCTTCGCTGATGACTTGGAAAACAGCGTTAGTGAATATTCCTTATGGTGGTGCCAAAGGAGGAATTTCGGTCAATGTCGCTCAGCTTTCGCAGGGGGAACTGGAACGTGTAACCCGTAAATTTGTCGACAAAGTTTATGATGTTATTGGGCCTTTGAAAGATATTCCTGCTCCTGACATGGGAACAAATGCGCAAGTGATGGCCTGGATTATGAATCAGTATGAAAAATACCGAGGTTTTAATCCAGCCTGTGTTACGGGAAAGCCTTTGGAATTACATGGGATTGATGGTCGTGAAGAAGCGACTGGTCGCGGCGTTGCTACGGTGACACGTGATACTCTGGATCGCTTGAAAATCGATGTGACCGGAGTGACCGTTGCCATTCAGGGGTTTGGGAATGTGGGAAGTTATACGGCACACTTTTTGGATGAATTCGGGGCAAAGGTTGTTGCGGTCTCTGATGCCAGCGGAGGAATTTATAACGCCAATGGAATTAATATTCCGAAATTGATCGAATACACGCGGGATACGGGAGCAGTGAAAGGTTTTCCTGAAACGGAAGCCATTTCCAACGAAGAATTGCTGACATCGAATGTAACGGTATTGATTCCCGCCGCTCTGGGAGGAGTACTGACTGGTGAGATTGCCCGTGAAGTCAGGGCAAAATGTATTGTCGAAGCAGCGAACAATCCGACCGAATTCGAAGCCGATGAAATCTTTGAGAAAAATGGCGTTGTTGTTGTGCCAGATATTCTCGCCAATGCGGGCGGAGTAACCGTCAGTTATTTTGAATGGGTTCAGAATCGGCAGCATTTTAGTTGGGAAAAAACCCGTGTTCGCTCCGAGTTAGATCGTATTATGAATGACAGCTTTGAATTGGTTTGGAAAATCGCAACGGATAAAAAAGTCTCGTTACGCATTGCCGCCTATATCCTGGGGATCGGCCGCGTTGGTCGCGCCACCGTTCTGGGCGGGATCTAGACGAATTCCAGGTCTGTTTTTCCATATGGAATAAGAGGTATCTTTGCCGGTTCCATGCAAATCAAATCAAAGCAAATCAAATTTCATACCGAGAGTTTAAAGAGGTAGAAAATGTTATCAACAGAGCAACTGATTAATGATTGCGTGCTGTTTCACTCTGTTACTAAAACTGAAATGGAAGAGCTGCTTTCTTATTCTGAGTGGGAAGAGTTTCCGGACGGCACACGAATTCTGGATGAGGGAAATTCGACGCGTTATCTCTGGGTTATTCAAAGCGGTTCCTGTGAAGTGCGAAAAAAGCTTTCCAACGGAACCGAACAATCACTGGCTCAACTGGGTCCGTTTTCCATCTTTGGTGAGATGTCATTTTTTAATCCGGCACCTCACTCGGCAAGCGTAGTGGCTTTGAGTGACGTGAATACGATTCGAATACCCGGACGTGAGTTCGATCAGATGCTGAAAGATGGCGCCAAAGGAGCTCAAAAGGTTGTATTTAATACGGTTCGCATCATGTCAGATCGCCTGCGGTTGATGGATAAATGGACAGCGGAAATGGTTGAAAGCTGTGGCTCCCGGTCAAAGAATGCAGAATGGCATGAATTCCGGTCCAAGCTCTATTCAGACTGGCAATTTTAGGTAATCAGTGTCCGTCTGCCCTGAAAACACGATAGGTGAGGGTATTTCAGTAGAGCGACTACTTCTTGGCCAGGGGATCCCGCGTTGACAGATTTTCGATGATATTTGATACTCCAGCAAGTTGAATTAGCTGAATTCAGTATTGTGACTTCATTTTCTGGGGCGCACTTTTCCAGTGACCAGTGTGTCTGTTAGTATAAAGTAACGATTTTTTACAAAACCAGTCTGGAGAGAACGGGAAAATCTTCCGTAGATTTTTATGAGTACGAAAACTGAACTCGACTTGTCACATTACACACAGTTGGTGGCTCAGCAGGCGCGCGCGGCCTCCCGGAAACTGGTTTCCGCGAATGGGAATCAGAAAAACGACTGGTTGCGGCGGATGGTCGAACTGATTCAATCGCGGGCACCGGAGTTACTGGAAGCCAATGAGCAGGATATCAGGCAGGCTCCCGAATTTGGTTTGACGGAAGCTTCAATTGATCGACTCCGATTAACCAAAGCAAGATTACAGGGAATTGTGACGGCACTGGAAGAAATTACTGCGCTACCTAATCCCATTGGTGAAATCATTGGAAGCAATATGCGCCCCAATGGATTGCTGGTGACGCAAGTACGTGTTCCGTTGGGGGTGGTCTTCTTTATCTATGAATCACGTCCCAATGTGACGATCGACGCTGCTGCTTTATGTGTTAAAAGCGGGAATGCGGTTATCCTCAGGGGTGGAAAAGAAGCATTTCACAGTAATATGGCCTTGTATGGATTGTTACAACAAGGGCTCAAAGATGTAGGGTTACCTGAACAGGCAGTGCAACTTGTAGAGACAACCGACCGGGAAGCGGTCGGACAATTTCTTAAATTGAATGAATATATCGATGTGACCATTCCCCGCGGCGGTAAGGGACTGATAGAACGAGTTGCCCGCGATGCAACCATGCCCGTGATCAAGCACTTTGACGGGATCTGTCATGTGTATCTCGATAAGTCAGCCGACCCCGATGCTTCGGAAGCGATTACCGTTAACAGCAAATGCCAGCGTCCGGGAGTCTGCAATGCGGCTGAAAGTCTGCTGGTTCACGCGGACATTGCGGGATCGATTTTTCCGCGGGTCGCAGGCGCATTGATCGAGCAGGGTGTTGAACTCAGGTGTTGTCCCAAATCAATGGAACTGGTCAGCGGTACGAAAGCTGCGACTGAGGAAGATTATGGTACAGAATATGGTGCCAAAGTGATGTCCGTTAAAATCGTGAACGATATTGATGAGGCCATCAGTCATATTCACAAATATGGTTCCGGGCATACGGAATCCATTGTAGCAACAGAATTGGCGGCAACTGAGAAATTTACGACCGAGGTCGATTCAGCTGCGGTGATTGTTAACGCCAGTACGCGATTCAATGATGGTGGCGAATTTGGACTTGGCGCTGAAATCGGGATTAGTACCGATAAGTTTCATGCGCGTGGCCCGTGCGGTTTAGTGGAATTGACAAGTTATAAATATGTTGCCCACGGAGCAGGGCAGATCAGAGAATAAAAACATCACATAATTCATCATTCGGGGGCGAATCGAAATTTTTCCCGGGTTTGAATTCAGGGAGAGCGTTCTCAAGGGAGGCCAGGGATGGCAGACGTACTCAGTCAGAATGAAGTCGAGTCGCTATTATCGGCTCTGGATCCGAGTGCCAGCAGTGGCGGCGGCGGGGCGAGTCGTCCCTCGTCTCGCACTACGGACTTCAATGCTCAGATCAGTATCTATGATTTCAAACGACCGGAACGTGTCAGCAAAGAGCAGATGCGGGCGTTTCGTGCGCTGCATGAAAGTTTCAGTCGGGAATTCGGTGCCGCTCTGAGTGGGATGCTGAGATCGATCATAGAAGTGAAGTTGATTAGTGTTGACCAGCTGACATACAGCGAATTTGTTTTCAGTCTCGAAAATCCCACCTGTTTCAATTTGCTCGAATCTGAAACCCTGGATGGGCATATTATTCTGGATATCAGTCCCTCTATCATTTTTCCGATTATTGATCGGCTGCTGGGTGGAGATGGGAATTCTCAGGGAGCCTATCCCAATCGGGCGCTCACTGAAATAGAAATTCGTCTTGTCTCACGGATTACCGGACTGGCAATTGAAGGCATCGAGTCTGCCTGGAGTAACCTCTGTGATTGGAAGCTGAGCGTTTCACAAGTTGAGAGCAATCCCCAGCTGGTTCAGATTGTCCCACCCAACGAAGTGATTGTGTTAATTTCCTTTGAAGTCACGATGGGAGAAACACGCGGAATAATCAACTTGTGTATACCGTTTAATACGATCGAGCCGATTTCGAGTAAGCTGACATCAGATAGCTGGTCTGCTTATAAGAAAAAGACGCCCGACCTGCGTCAGCAGTTAAATCTGGAAGCCAGCGTGACACAATCAAAAATTAACATGAAAGTGGATTTGGACAATAGCAAGCTGACTGCAGGAGAAGTTCTCAATTTAGCAGTTGGTGATGTGATCATGTGCAACAAGGGGAGTGCTCAGTCGCTAACCGTCGAATTAGAAGGTTCACCGGTATTCACTGCATTTCCCGGTGTTTATAAAGGCCATAAAGCGATTAGTATTGAATCGATGTTAGCGATGCCCAAAGATATTGTTGAAGAAAAAATCCGGACGACAGAGTCAGCTCAAGGGGTTGGCTCTTCATAAAAAGGGATTTATTAGTGGTCGTTTGTTCTTGCTGGATGGTCTCAGGAATGCATCAGTACGATGCGGATTGTCTGTCTGCCTGTTAAAAAGAGTGGAAGCCGTCTTTCGTCTGTGAATCAAGATCTGGATTATGAGAGGTTTAGACTTTTTTTCTCTGAAGTAATCTGGTTTTAGCCTCGTTTCGGTAGAAATCAGAGAGTCTGGCTGAGTATACTGCTCGATTAACTTTCAATTTCATGTTTAGCATGACCTGCTCAATGGAATCGAGTCTCTTTTATGGTGATCGATCAATTGTCCGGTTGAGCGAAGAGAGTATTGTAACAGTAACCCAACCCAATGTTTACGATCTGAAGCTCAGTTTTCAGAGAGGCGAAGATTGTCTCTGAATCGTTTACGAAGATTGAAAAATAATGCCTAAGCAAAAGACACACAAAGGAATCAAGAAGCGGTTTAAGATTACTGCTTCTGGTAAAGCCAAACACAGGAAAGCATTCCGCGGTCACATTCTCAGCAAGAAAAACCCCAATCGTAAGATCCGACTTCGTGGTGACGGAGTTGTGACTGGTGCTGAAGCAAAATTAATCGTGAACGCACTTCGTCCCAGTTCATAAGATAGCGGGTCCCGTGATGCCAGATTACGGGGAATCGATCCTGATAGAATCAGAGTTTTAACTTCTCAGTTGGAAAGTAGTCATGCGAGTTCGCAAAGGTTCAGCTCGACTTAGAGCTAAGAAGAGACTGTTTAAAGAAGCACGCGGTAATTTTGGTGGTCGCGGTAATTTATTGCGAACCGTCAAAGAGACGCTCATTCGCTCAAGAGTGTACGCCTACCGTGACCGTCGTGTCCGTAAACGCGAATTCCGAGCTCTGTGGATTACACGAATCACCGCGGCTTGCCGTGAACGTGGCACGAACTATTCACAATTCATCAATGGCTTGACGAAGGCGGGGATCAAGCTGAATCGGAAGACAATCAGCGAACTTGCGATTTCTGAGCCTCAGATTTTTGATGAAATTCTGAGTGCCGCTCAGGCTGCACTAGTGGCCTGAAATGGACTTGTCCCTCTTCAAAGGGGCTGAAGTCTAATAAAGCGAAGCAAAGTGGTGAGTCGACAAGCAGCGCTCGCTGCGCGTGATTCTGTCTGTTTTATCAAGCCCGTCTGGTTGCATCTACAGCAGAGGGCTTACGAGACGAAGTGTGTTTTCCAAAAAACGCTCTTTAAATGAGCGGTTTTTCCATTCTGCAGCGTTCAGTCGGTCGGCATCATCGATATAGGTTTGCTGTAACGATCTCAGTTCTTTCGCGAACTGTGCCTCGTAGACGAAGAGTGAGACTTCGTAGTTCAGCCATAGGCTTCGCATATCGAGATTCACGGTACCAAACATTGAAGCGGCGCCATCTGCCATGACTGATTTTGTATGCAGCAATCCTCCACGGTAGAGGTAGATTTCCACTCCTGCGTTGAGTAAGTCATCGAAATAGGACCGACTTGCATAACGCGTCAGAAAAGAGTCCACCTTCTCTGGAACGATCAACCGCACGCTGACTCCACGTCCTGCAGCGCCTAGTAATGCTCTGAGCAATGATTCATCGGGTACGAGGTAAGGCGTGGTGAGGACCAGCTCATGCTGTGCGGCGTTGATCAGTGCGAGTAACATTTGAAGAAGTCCGTCACCACTTTCGCCTGGACCAGAGGGAATCACCTGAATATCAGCAGCGCCGTTGGATGCTGTCAGGTGTAGACCTGTGTTTTCCACAATTTTCTCGATTGGCTCACCCGTTTCGAGAATCCAGTCACCGATCATCGTGGCAGCAAGTGAGATTACGACCGTGCCTTTGAGGCGGACCATGGCGTCAACCCACTCACCAACTCCTGCGCCCTGTTTGAAATATCGTGGATCCACAAGGTTCATGCTGCCTGTCCATGCCACTTCGCTATCGACAACGATGATCTTGCGATGGACACGCAAATCGGTTCGACCGACAAACGTGCGGAAGAGGCCGACGGGTAAAGCGGGTTGGAGTTCGATGCCCGCCTCACGAAGCTGAGCAGGTTGCTGACTTTTCCACCAGGGACGGGCTCCCAGTGCATCGATTAATATGCGACAGGAAACACCTCGACTGGCAGCTCGAATGAGGGCCTGTAGCACTTCATCGGCCAGTCCTCCTTCATTCCAGATATAAAACTCCATCAGTATACTCGTTTTCGCCGAGTCAACATCCCGGGCGATTTGTTTTAGTATTTCTTGCGTTTCGGAAAACAGTTCCAGGCTACATCCGCAAACAGTGGAACTGCCCATCATGGTCTGTCCGAGCTGATTCATGCCCTGCACGGCCTCACTATGGCGTGACCAGTCAACGTCGGCCACTCCCATTTGAATGGCGATTTCCGACAGTTTTTTGTAATCCGTTCGCAGTTTTTCGATGGCACGGATACGACTGCTTCCAATTCGACGTTCACCAATCAGGAAATAGAATAGAACACCGGCAAGAGGCACTGCTAAAATCAGTACCAGCCAGGCGAGCGCGACACCGGTGGCTGGTCGTTTCATGATGACGCGAACTGATACCGCAATGACGATTAGCGGATGTGCGATTAACAGGATGTTGGAAAGATCCAAATGCTGGAAATAATGAAGCATTAACTCACTCGCTGTTGAAAGGTCGTTCCTGATCTGGAAAGTCGAATCCGGTAGTAATTTGAACCATTTCGAAGGGCACCAGAATCATCATATCTCATTTAAGCAGGGGTACTTTACTGGCTTTGAATCAAGTATATAGTCTGGTCTCAGATTTGCGCCTCACTGATGTAAGAATAGGCGTGATTCTCTTTTTTTGTGTGGAAGTAAGTAATTCTCATGAGGCGCAACTGACCGCCTGGCTTTGATTGTCTGGCTGTGAATGATGCATCTGGTAAAGATGGCGAGGCGACCAGAATTTTAGGGATCTGATGAACACTGTCCCTGTGGGATGAAATTGCAGTACGCAGTTCAAGACCATTCTGATACATTACGTCTGAGAAATCGAAACATGCTTTTTTGGGGATTCTTTGTTGTGTTTCCCAATCAAGGAGGCGGGGAGCAAATGTTTAAAAAAGTTGAATCGATGTCTGTAACCGGTCATCATTTCCACAGACTGAGGATGGCAGTTCCAGTCATGTTGAATGCATTAATACTGGTGTCGTGCACAGGTCTGGGACAAGTTGTGCCTGCCCCTATGGTATTTGAGGAACAGTCAAAGGAACTCCTTAAGATAGTACCGCTGGGAACCCCAAAAGCGGAGGCAATTCAAAAATTAGAGGCAGCCGGAATTTCAGGTGAATTCGCTTCTAGTCCTTCCATTTATTACTGTGATTTATGGGAACGCGAGAATGGAAAACGCTGGCACTTGAATGTTGCCTTGCTATTCAACGAAGCGGGAGCGCTTTATAAAACGCGTCCTGCCCAAGCCGATGTCTCCTGGAAGAGTGAAACGAATTCCGCGAGTGGAGAGAACGGTAAGCAATAGGTGAGAACTGGCCTGGGACTCAAGCAAAGTAACCCGGTCTGAATGCGATCTGAAATGGCGCTGCTTGTATGCGAATCAACTCAGTGTTCTGTGACAGGGGAGCTTCTTTTTTCGCCAGAAGTTTCAGCGGTCTAAGGGATCGGCTGGTTTCTCCAATAATTGAAGATGTCCCTGACAGAATTTGCAGGAAGCTGTTGTTCCCAGATATTTGTTTGCTACGCGTAGTTCTTCACAGCAATGGGGACAATTCGTGTAAAAACATTGCGGGCTGGTTTTACTGGAGTCGATTCGAAGGTGAAAAGGAGTTTCACAGAACTTGCAACGGACTTGCTTGCCGAGATATTTTTTGTGAACGCGCAGTTCTTTACTGCATTGCGGGCATTGGAAATAATAACCTGTTGGGAAGGCATCACAGCAGACCGAAAGCTCTTTGAGAGGGTGAAACGCTGGTATTTCGACGGTGTCATGCTCCAGATCTACATTGAGTAGTTCTCGGCAGGTTTGGCAATGAACCAGATTGGGGGGCATAACCTCGTTGCAATTCGGGCAAGGACCACCGGGCCAGGCGGGCATAATCATTCCTTATCTAATTTTACAATCACTTTCTGATAACTGATGAAATCATGGTGGCCCGAGTTTTCGTTCAGAGTCAGATCTTTACAGCCGCCTATTCGGGCCGAAGAAAATTCTTGAGTCTCCTGCAACGAGGTTCTTATCAATATACCAGAGGTTTTGACGATTTGAAATCACATTTCTCCCAGGTTGATCACAATCTTTCTCAAAAAACTCATTTTCCGGCATTCAGGCAATACAGCTTTTTAAATGTTCTGAGGAACATTTGGCCGTTCGCAACGACGACTGTTGCATGACTGGGATCATTCAGTTTAATTTTTCCATGAAACTTAAATTTAGGTGACGCATCAATCATGGCGACTTCACCATTTTCACTGATACAGTAGATGATTCCATTGATGCATACAGGTGAACTGCTATAGCCACCATCGACGCGTTCTGTCCAGACATTTTTCTGGGTGGCCAATTCAACGCAACTTACGACGCCGTTGTCTCCCCAAAGATAGAGATGTCCTTCAAACACGATGGGAGTGGGAACGTAAGGCAATTTCGACGAGCGTGTGTATTTGATGTGCGTTTCTTTCACATTGCCTGAACCGGTAGGATCGATGCCGTACAAGAGTTTTCCTCTGCCTCCCCCACCGCATTTCGCAAAGATCAATCCTTCTCCATAGACGGGAGAAGAAACGGTTCTACTTGGAAATGCTCCCGTGGTCCAATTGACCTTGCCGGTTTCGGGATCGAGACTGCTTACGCCGGTCGCGCCACTGACGCAAATTAACTGTGGATTGGTATTCGGGTGATTAATGATAATCGGGGTCGCGTATGATGTTCTGCGTTCTGCTCGTTCTGCTTGCCAGATGGTCTTTCCAGTGAGCTTGTTGAAAGCAGTGACTGAGCTGGGTCCCTTTTGGTCTTTGGTGGCGATGACGAGGTTTTTGTAAATGATTGGTGAACTGCCATGGCCATGCTGGCTGGTGAAGCCACCCAGGTCTTCTTCCCAGATTTTCTTGCCCTTCAGGTTATAAGCGATCAGCAAGTATGATTCTTCATCTGCAAACGCAACATAAACATGTTCCCCATCTGTAACTGGGGAACTGGAGGCCCAGCTTCCTTTTCTGTGTTTATGGCTTTTTTTCAATTTTGTTTCACGTCGCCATTTTTCTTTCCCGGTTTTAGGATCTAAGCAGAAGAGATAGCGTGTTTCCCCTTCTCCAATGGCGGAAGTGACAAACAGATTATCTCCCCAGACTGAAGGAGAAGAGTGTCCCAGACCGGGCAGTTCTTTTACCCAGGCGTAGTCAGCGTCTGTCCATTTGAGTGGAAATCCTGTTTCACTGGAGATCCCTGAGCCATCAATCCCTCGAAATCGAGGCCAATTTTCGGCTTTTAAGGAAGTCAGAGCGGAAAATGTGAGGCAGATACCCAGAATCGTTCTGAGTGTGGGAGTCAAAAGGCGAGTGAAAAGTAATCGATTCATGGGGGATTCTCTAAAACAGGCGGGATGTTATTCGGAATTCACTAGATTAGCTTGACGAATTTTATGTTCTGGTGCAAGTTAATTGAATATAATAATTAGTGGAGCTATCGTAAGTAAATAGAGGGTCTTGATTTCGGTTTTATGGAGTGAGGGGCGTCCTACTCGACCTTTTTACAGGCAATCATGCTCATTGATTTTCAACAATGCCCCATTTCCTGCGTTATTATCTATGCAAAACTCTGAAAAACAAAATACAAACGGCTCATCGAATGTGGCATACCTGATTGTTCAGGGGTTAGATGAGCGGGGTAAAGTCTATCGTCTGGTGGACCGTCAGGTGACTACGGTAGGTCGTGCGCCCACGAATCGGATTGTGCTGGATGATGAAGTTTGCAGCCGCAATCATTGTGAGATCTTCTACAGTGATTCCTCTTGGGTCATTCGCGATCTTGGAAGCCGAAACGGCACGATGGTCCAAGGTCAGTCCATCACTCAAGATCATGACTTGCAGGAAGGGGATGTGATTGAAATCGGAGACAGTGAGGGGATTTTCACTTTTGATGTCTCGCGATTTGCGTCTCGGCCTACTTCAGACGGTTCTAGCGGAGAAATGGAAAGTGCCACGATCGGAGTGGGGAGTCAGTCCAGTTGGGAAGAGTTTAACGTTCCGGAAATTATTCAGCGTAAAAGTCATACCCGGTTTCATACACCGCTTCCCTCCTCATCTCTTGATCGGGACCGGACCAGCCGAGAGTTAGGGCGTCTCTATCGCCTCGCTTTGGATATGGGGAATACCCAATCAGAACAAGAGCTTTCAGAGATTGTTTTAAAGGGGTTGTTTGAAGGGACGAGTGCAGATATTGGAGCGATTTTGTACTTTGACTCTGTTCAACAAGAACCCCGGAAACCAGAGAATCTGAAAGTCATTGCTTTTCAGTCGGTAGACGAACTCCCCTATCAGAAACCGTCCTTATTTCTCTCCGAGATGGTGTTTCAAGAGGGAGATGCGATTCTGGCGCACAATATAGCCGATGACAGTAAACTTTCTACCCGAGACAGTCTGGGTAAGATTCATGCGCAAAGTGTAATCTGTGCTCCGCTACGCAATAAGCAGGGAGTTACCGGGTTAATTCACCTCTATTCAACCAATCCTGATAATCCGCTGGATTCAGATGATCTGGAATTCACGCTGGCTCTGGCAGATCAATTAGCAATCTCATTTCAAAATTTGAGTGAGAAAAAGAAACTCTCTGATGGTCTGGCACGGATGGAAGGGGAAAATAAGGCCCTGCGTGAGCAACTGGAACTGGAAAGCGAGCTGGTCGGTAACAGTTCCAGTTTGGTTGCGATGAAGCAGCAGATTCTTCGTATTGCCCCTACTGACGCCAGCGTGCTGATTCGAGGAGAGAGTGGGGTTGGGAAAGAGTTGGTTGCTCGCGCGATTCATTTTAACAGCCAGCATAAGAAACATCCTTTTGTATGTATGAACTGCGCTGCCTTGAGTGAAGGGCTTCTGGAAAGCGAATTGTTTGGACACGAAAAGGGGGCCTTTACGGGAGCGACGAGTCAGAAACCGGGAAAATTTGAGCAGGCAGATCAGGGAACTCTGTTTCTGGATGAAGTGGGTGAGATGTCTTTAGGGATTCAGGCAAAGTTTTTACGTGTCCTGGAGGGGCACGCGTTTGAACGAGTGGGCGGCAGCACTTCGATCAAGGTCAATGTCCGTGTTGTGGCTGCCACGAATCGTGATATGGAAAAGGCCGTTTCTCAAGGAGTCTTTCGCCAGGATCTCTATTTCCGGCTGCATGTCGTCGAGATCAGTGTGGATCCCTTACGTGTCCGTTCTGATGACATCCCGGTACTGGCTAACTATTTCCTGAATCGATTTGTGATCAAGACAGGGCGTCCCATTCGTGGCTTTACTGATGAAGCCAAAGATCTACTGGAGTCCTATCATTGGCCGGGAAATGTGCGTGAGCTTCAGAATACGATCGAACGGGCCTTTATTTTATGTACAGATGATTTTATTGATGCTCCCGACATACAGCTCTCTGCAGTTGGTATGGAAAGCGATCCCCAATGTGTGTTGCCCCCTGCAGTTACGGGGTATCGGGAGGTTCCACTGGATGTTGTGGAACAGGAGCATATCATGGCTGTTTTGAACAAAACGAACTGGAACAAATCCCGATCTGCTCAAATACTGGGAATCGAACGATCTACGCTGGATCGTAAGTTAAAACGCTATGGGATCCACCGTCCTTGAGGTCCGGTTGGCTTGTTGGAAGAAGTTTTGAGTCATCAAAACGCTATGATCTTTCTCAGAACTTGGGAATCTTTCTTGGATTGATCTCTTGAACTAGAAACTCAGGGGTTTAAGACCTGTTCAAGTCTTTGATTTCGAAGTAGTTTGCAAAAATGTCAAAAATCTTGTTGACATTTTACCACAAAAACTCAAGAATTGTCCTAGAAACAGGGGATACCTAGAAGGTGTTCCTGCTCGCAGCTTTAAGCTGTGGCCCTAGTACCAGGGATGTTTTTTAACCACTA
The DNA here is from genome assembly GCF_937910335.1 of uncultured Gimesia sp. Classification (GTDB taxonomy): domain Bacteria; phylum Planctomycetota; class Planctomycetia; order Planctomycetales; family Planctomycetaceae; genus Gimesia. The sequence goes on from NZ_CALEMX010000290.1 coordinate 16,583, forward strand.
AATTTTAGAAGAGTTTCCCACCTGAAAAAACGTCCCACACCCTTGGAGGGTGTTGCTTTGAATCTCCCAAATAACGCAATGGATGCGTACGCTACGAGCGATTGATTTTCTCGGTTTGGTTGAGATTACTGATTTGTTGTTTTGTTCCACGTAGAAGGTTTGTCCATTCATATGTTGTGAGTGGAAGGCTTGGATTTTGTATTGCTGTTGGAGAAAAGAAGAGAATGTCGGCATTTTTGACGGGTACGAGTGACGTTAATAATCTTACAATCGAACTTGAAGTTGATCAGACATTGGTCGGCTTTGAGGCTGGTACATACCAGGAATTCTCGGATGAAGGTTATGATGCAAACTTTGATGCTTTATTTGGCGAAGAAGAGTACCGCGAAATGGGAATCAATCCCGATGACGCGACTCAGGCAAAGCCTGGTTCAGAGCAGAAAGTTCTGATGCTGGCAGCCCGTTACGCCGCAGGTTTACCTCTCTGGAATAATAGTGATTGTTATGATCACGGTCCGGGTGAGAACCTGCTGCAAGGACTTCTTGCTTAAAACCATCGAGTTCGTAGTGCGTTTTATACGCACCGAACCTCTCTATTGATATCAAAGGGTCTTCAGATTTCTATTTGAAGGCCCTTTTGTTGCGCTGAGATATTCTCTGGCGACCGTTTTCTTCTTGGCTATTCGCTTTGCCGATTATTGCAATGGCTGAGATCGTTACAGGATCGAGTTCTCAGACAATGCTGCGAGTGTGGGCCGATGTTCGGTTTGGATCAAAGTCTGGAACTCAGTTGATGGCTGAATCGCACAGCATGTGCTTCCTGGATTGCAATCAGGGTCACAGACTCTGAAAATATCGCTTTCTTCAGCACATTATTTGAGCGGATTGCAAATAAACAACGCAACTCGAAATTGAATCGATGTGGTCTCAGATCTTTGCAGACGATTTCGATTTGGGTCAAAATAATTTATCTAAGTATTGAATGTACTGTTAGATAGATATTTCTTCTCTCTGTGGTTGTGTTCTGAATGCGGTCTTTTTTTTTGAACTGTCTGTTTTTGGGCATGTGATTCGCAATTGTCGGGAAAGTAGTTCGAAACCATCCCGATACTCTTTTTTAAGTTAGATAGTTGCAATGTCTTTGCAGATTTTACAAAAACCTCTCAATTCGATTGCAGAAGAAACAAGTGCTTTGGAGAGTGACTTCGAGAATGGTCATGACCCGCTCGAAATGGAAATTCCACAGCGGTTTGCCCGCGAATTGACATCCTGTCCGGCAGCATCCAGGGTGGAAAGTGAAATTCTCTCTGGAACTCACCAGCAGATACAGAATCTCCAAGTGCAATGCGATCATTCTGGAATTACCGTATATGGTGTCAGTGGCAGTTATTACCTGAAGCAATTGGTCACTCAAAGCGTACTAACCCTGGCTCCATCAACACCACTCATGAATCGGGTATTAGTCCGTGCCAAATAAGTCAGCCGGCCAGGTCAGGGACTTCTGATGGTCAGTCTACCTGGTGTCCAGTGGTCTGAGGAAAATCTTCTCTCTTGAGAAATAAAAATAGCGGCGTGAGAAATTTCACGCCGCTATTGTTTTTTCAAGGTCTGAGTCAGTCATCAATCTGGACGATTTCAAAGCGGAGTGTTCCCGAAGGAACTTCCACTTCAACCTTGTCACCTACTTTTTTGTTGAGCAACCCCAATGCCAGTGGACTGCTGGTCAGAATCTTCATGACCTCGGTCAGATAATCTTCTTCTCCGGGGCCGACGAATTCATATTTTTCTTCCAGACCATCATCCAGATTATTCACGGTGACCACAGAGCCGAAGGTAATGACTCCTTTGGGCATGGTAGATTTGTCAGCGATGTAGCAATTCGCCAGTTTGGTTTTCAACTGACTGATTTTCGCATTTGTCATCCCCTGGGCTTCGCGCTGGGCATGATATTCGGTGTTTTCTTTCAGGTCACCTTCAGCCCGAGCGTCTGCAATACCCTGTACGATTTCAGGCATTTTTTCGTTTTCGAGAAAACGAATTTCTTCTCGCAGCTTATCGTATCCTTCTTGTGATATTGGATGACGGTCCATTATTTTGACTCCCGATTATTTCTCATCAACTTTTGTAATTCCATATATAGCAAAAACGGGCGACTTGAATTGTCGCCCGTTTTTACAGAGGCTAATTGCACGAGCATTATAACAGGTTTCGCTGCTTTAATGCTATGCAATTTCGACCCATTGCTGATCTTTTGCGCTCTGTAGAACGGC
>NZ_CALEMX010000291.1 GCF_937910335.1 uncultured Gimesia sp.
ACAGAACAGTTCACCATCCTGGTAATGGAATTCAGTCATTGTGTTGCCTTTACATATTGAACTTGTAGTACGTGGGCTGACAGCCGGATGTCAAAAAATAAGAAATCTAACTCAGGGAAAAATCGAGTCTCTTATTTAAGTCTCTGCTTTATGTTTTGCGAGTAGCTCTGCAATTTGAACGGCATTGGTGGCAGCTCCTTTGCGTAGGTTATCGCTGACGCACCAGAAACTGAGGCCATTCGGATGAGAGATATCGCGGCGGATGCGACCTATATATACTTCATCACTGCCATCACAGCTGGAAGGGAGCGGATACGAAAGTTTTTTCAGGTCATCCACGACAGTGATTCCGGGGAAATCCTCAAATAACTTGCGGGCTTCTTCGGGCGAGATTGGTCGTTCTGTTTCGACTGTGATTGTTTCACTGTGACAATTGGCAACGGGAATTCGCACGCAGGTCGGATTAATTTGAATCGAGTCGTCTCCCAGAATCTTGCGGGTTTCATACACCATTTTCATTTCTTCGCTGGTGTATCCTTCTTCTTTCTCACTACCAATTTGGGGAATTGCGTTGAAGGCAATCGGATGTGGAAAGATCTGGTACGAAAAATCTCTACCATCCAGATGGGCCTGTGTGCCTTCCATCAGGTCGCTGGTGCCGATAACTCCTGCTCCACTGGTTGCCTGATAGGTACTGACGATCACTCTACGAATAGGAGAGGCGTCGTGCAGAGGTTTGAGGGCCATGACCATTTGTGTTGTCGAACAGTTGGGGCTGGCAATAATTCCTTTCGCATCGAGGGCTGCTTGAGGATTGATTTCGGGAATGACTAACGCCACATCCGGTTTCATTCGCCAATAGCCAGATTCATCAATTACAATTGCGCCAGCTTCAACCGCTGATGGCAGGAATTCTGCTGCGATCTCATCGGGAGTAGATGAAATGACAAGCTCTACTCCTTTGAACGAATCATGGGTTAATTCTTCCAGTGAGTAGGTTTTACCTTGGAATTCCAAGGTTTTACCAGCGGATCTGGCAGACGCTAGAAAGCGGAATTGTTTGGCCTGGAAGTTACGTTCTTCCATAAGGTTCCGCATGATGTTCCCAACGGCCCCAGTGGCACCAAGGACGGCAACAGTATCAAACACGTTGATGTCTCCAGTTAGCTTGAAAGTTAAAAGTCTTTTATCAGATACACTTTAAGTCAATTACGACCGGAAATGATTTGAGAAAAATTCTCAGATCATTTATGAGAGCACTCAATCACTTTAGGACGACAGCCATTTGCCTGGTGTGGTTCATGTCGAGCGGATTCAGAAAAAATCTCCGCATGGAATTGTTGATTGAATCTCGCATTATAAGCTCTCAAGTTGATTTCGTCCAACTGTTGAGAAAATTCTATTTAGCTTAGTAGATCACTGAAGCAGTTTAGATTTGAAATCAACTTATTTACAGATACGCCTGAGACAGAAATCAGCTTTTTAGTATCAAACTGTAAAATTCGTTGAGCGATGCTACTAGGGGCAAAACAGTGCTGATATACTCCATTTTCGTTGTAACGTGCAATTCGTTGAAAATGAATGCCCTGAACAAAATAGAATATAAACAGCAAGCAGGTAACATACACGATGAAAGTTTTAGTGATTGGTCAGGGAGGCCGCGAACACGCCCTGGTTTGTAAACTGGCCGAGTCTAAAAGTGTCAGCCAGGTCTTTTGTGCACCGGGCAATGCCGGGACAAAGATTGATGCGACCAATGTCGATATCAATGCATCAGATATTCCACGGATATTGGCGTTTGCCAAAGAGGAATCGATTCGGTTGGCGGTTGTCGGTCCTGAAGTTCCACTGGTAGCTGGCATGGCCGATGCTTTGCGTGAGGCGGGCGTTGCCGTTTTTGGGCCTTCAAAAGCGGCGGCTGAACTGGAAGGTAGTAAATCGTTTGCAAAGCAAATGATGTGGAAAGCCAACGTTCCGACCGCGAAGTCAGAAACATTTTCCAACTTTGAAGCAGCCGAAGGCTTTCTGGAAGAACGCGAAGAGCAGCCACTGGTCATCAAGGCAGATGGATTGGCAGCGGGTAAAGGTGTTCTGATATGTGATACCAAGCAGGAAGCACGCGATGCCATTCAGTCATTGATGAGGATAAAAGAGTTTGGTGATGCGGGCGAAACGGTGATTATTGAAGAAAAACTGATCGGTCAGGAAGTCAGTATTCTGGCAATTGTCAGTGGGGATACGATTATACCATTGGAAACATCACAGGATCATAAGGCGGCCTATGATGGTGATTTGGGCCCTAATACTGGTGGAATGGGAGCTTACAGCCCTGCTCCGCTGGTGACTGAAGAACTCATGGATGAAATTATTGAAAAGATCCTGGTTCCGATGGTCAATGTGATGAAAACAGAAGAACGTCCCTTTAATGGAGTTCTTTACGCCGGTCTGATGATTACGAATCAGGGGCCCAAAGTATTGGAGTTCAATGTTCGTTTTGGTGATCCCGAAGCGCAGCCTGTTTTGATGCGTCTTAAGACAGATTTAGCCCAGCTGTTACTGGCTGCTGCTGAAGAGCGTCTAGACAGTATTGAGTCTCTAGAATGGGATGAGCGTCCGGCAATTTGTGTCGTAATGGCATCAGAGGGTTATCCGGGGGACTATGAAAAAGGTAAGGTGATCCGTGGTCTGAATGAAGCGGCGAAATTGGAAGATACAAAAGTGTTTCATGCAGGAACGACGATTCGCGATGATGAAATTGTCACAGATGGTGGTCGGGTTCTAGGAGTGACAGCGATTGGAGATACGATCGGTCAGGCGAAGCTGAAAGCTTATCAGGCGGTCAAATGCATCCGCTGGGATGGCGCCTGGTGTCGAAAGGATATTTCAGATAAGGCTCGATGAGCCAAATTTCCACGAAACCCAAGATTGAATGTCATCGTTAACAAACTATGCCTACTGAGATTCGAACCTGCTTATTACCTTTACTGTCAGAACCTGAGGACTTTTCAGGAAGCGTTGCAGTGATCCTGGATATTCTACGTGCGTCTTCCACGATTACGTACGCTTTAAATTCGGGAGCCAAGGCCGTAATTCCCTGTGAAGCTGTGGAAGAAGCACGTCAAATTGCTGAAGAGATCCGGCAAGCAGAGGGGGATCGGATTTTACTGGGAGGCGAGCGAAAAGGAGTATTGATCGAGGGGTTTGACTTGGACAACTCACCTGCCCGTTACTCTGCCGAAATTGTGGCAGGGAAAAATATTATTTTTACAACCAGTAATGGAACGCGGGCACTGAAACATGCTTTGAAGGCATCGCGGATTTTGATTGGTTCTTTGATCAATCTGGATTCCATCGTGAAAGCACTCAGCATTTCTGATGGATTAATATATCTGGTTTGTGCCGGGACTGATGGAAGTGTGACGGGTGAAGATTGTTTGTGTGCCGGTGCGATTGCTGCCGAGTTGCAGAAGTTGACGGATCAGGAACTTGTGATGGATGATTCGACCCGTATTGTTGTGGACTATTATCAGTCGCAGGATTCGGTCGAAAACGGGTTGCTGTCAGCGGTGCGTGCCAGTTTGGGAGGTCGAAATCTAATTCGGCGTGGCTTTGAAGAGGATATTCGATTATGTTCTCAGCGTGGCTTGATTACCGCTGTTCCTGAATACGATCACGAATCTGGGAAAATTTCGTTAACGACAGATATTTGATTGAGATTCGGTTCCCATTAAAATTATCACATATATTAAAGTGTCATTGACAAACGAGCTTGAAAGACCAATTCAATGAAAAAAGAGATGGAGAAAATTGTTGCGTTGTGTAAACGGCGTGGGTTCATTTTTCAGTCTTCAGAAATCTATGGTGGGCTTCAGGGTTTTTGGGATTATGGTCCTTTAGGTGTTGAGCTCAAACGTAATGTCAGAGAGGCCTGGTGGTCTGACATGATTACTACACATAATGAGCTGGTCGCTCCAGAAGGCGCTCCCAAGCCCTTCGGCATGACCGGTGTTGAAACGACAATCATTATGCATCCCAGTGTCTGGAAAAGTTCAGGGCATTTTGATTTGTTTCATGATTTCATGGTTGATTCCAAAGAGTCGAAGGCTCGTTACCGAGTGGATCATGTTTCCGTGGCCGTTGCATATGCTTCAGATAATACTCCGGTAGCCTGTGAGACATACATGGCGGATATCGGAGAAGAGGGACTTTCGAAAACGAAACGCAAACGTTTGGAAAAAGCACTTGTAGAATATGAAAAATCCCAAGGGTTGGATGCCAGCGAAACGCCACAGATTACAATCAGCAATCTGATGGAATACAGCAAAATGCTGAAAGAAGCTGACATTCCTGCTGAAGGGAAGCTGGAGGCAAGGTGTCCTGAAACAGGAGGGGAACTCACCGAACCGCGTGAGTTTAACCTGATGTTCAAAACGATCATCGGTGCGTTAGCAGGTGAAGAAGGCACGGCCTTTTTGCGACCTGAAACGGCGCAAGGGATGTTCGTGAACTTTAAAAATGTGATTGACAGTGGCCGCGTGAAAATTCCGTTTGGAGTTGCACAGATTGGAAAAAGTTTCCGAAATGAAATTACGCCGCGCAACTATATCTTCCGTTCCCGTGAATTCGAGCAGATGGAGATGGAATTTTTCTGTCATCCCGATGAATCGTTTGAATGGTATCAGTATTGGCGTGATCGACGGTATAGCTGGTATATCAAACATGGTGTTGCTGAAGAAAATCTAATTCTCCGTGACCATACTCCGGAAGAGAGGGCCCATTACTCTATTGGTACAGCCGATGTTGAGTATTCATTTCCTTTTATGGAAGAAGACGAATATGGGGAACTTGAAGGGATATCACATCGCGGTGATTTCGACTTACGTTCTCATATGGAAGGTAAGTTGGTACGTGAAGGCGATCAACTGGTGGTCGAAAAGAATGAACATGGTCAACCGAAATATAAAGGGAGTGGAAAAGACCTGACGTACTTCGATGATCAGACGCGTGAGCGATTTATTCCGCATGTGATTGAACCAGCCGCGGGTGCGGATCGGGCCACACTGGCTTTTCTTTGCGAAGCCTATTTCGAAGATGAGCAGCCCGATGAAAAGGGAAAGATGCAGACTCGAACGGTGATGCGGTTTCATCCCAAACTGGCTCCCGTCAAAGCAGCGGTTTTTCCATTGATTAAAAAAGCGGGCATGCCGGAAGTTGCGTCATCAATCTATCAGCGTTTGAAATCTGCCGGGATTCAAGCCGTTTATGATCAGCAGGGAGCAATTGGACGCCGTTATCGACGTCAGGACGAAATTGGAACTCCTTTCTGCTTGACTGTAGACGGTGATACAGAACAAGATAACTGTGTCACTTTACGTGATCGTGATACTCTGGAACAGGTGCGGATTCCTATAGACGATGTTGTGACAGAGATCCAAAAACGATTACAAGGCTGAGGAAATAGTCAGTCTGAGGAGATTTCAGATCTAATCATCAAGAGGAACCTGTGATGTCCAATAAAAATATGGACCGTCGAAAATTCGGGAAATACCTTGCTGGCAGTACGGCGGGGTTGATGACAGGGGCAAATATTGCATCTGCAAAAGATCCTGTAGCAGATGGTATTACTCGACCTTCTAATACGATGCTTCTTGATGGAGGGGGGCAATCTGTATGGAATTCGACAGCTCAACATGTTCGAACGAACGGCTGGATTTCTCCGGATGGCAAGGTTTTTCATGAAGCAGCCCGGAATATTCCCATTGTGGAAGAAGATGAAGTCATTGTTTGTGGAGGTGGGCCCGCGGGAGTGGCAGCCGCGCTTGCTTCAGCGCGGAGTGGTGCCAAAACCCGACTGCTCGAAGTGAATGGTTGTGTGGGAGGTGTCTGGACAGCGGGTGCTTTAACACTCATTATTGATGCCCAGAATAAGCCGGGGATCATGCGTGAAATTCTGAACCAACTCGAAGAACGAAATGCCAGCAATACATTGCCGAATGGGTCAGTCGCCTTCGATACTGAAAAAACGAAATTGCTTTTAGAAGATCTTTTATTAGAAGCCGGAGTCAAGATTCAGTTGCATACCCGAGTCGTGGGGGCTGTGACTGATATTAATAATCGATTGTCTGTCATTGTGACGGAATCCAAATCGGGTCGACAAGCCTGGCGGGCTAAATCATTTATTGATTGTTCGGGTGATGGTGACCTGGCTGCACAAGCAGGCTGTGGTTATGAATTCGGCCAGCCTGGAACCGGTCTCACACAACCAATGAGTCTGATGGTTTTGCTTACGGGAGTCACGACAGATGGGATCGCTCAGTTCATCCGTGGAGATGCGGAACCTCGCAAACTGGGGAACCCCAAGAAGAATCTGTTAGCCGAATTTAAACGAGCAGGTGTTGATCCCTCCTATGGTGGTCCGACGATTTTCCGTGTGCGTGATGGGTTGTATGCAATGATGGCCAATCATGAGTATGGCACTCTTTCAATTGATGCAGCACATGTCACCGATGCGACTTTGCAGGCACGACGGGAAGTTCATAAGCTGGTAAACAGCTTGAGGAAACTGGGTGGTCCCTGGACGAATCTCGAAATCGTCGCAACAGGCGAACACATTGGGACGCGGGAGGGTCGCCGCATCCGAGGACGTTATCATGTTACAAGCGAAGATCTAAAAAATGGTACGCGTTTTGACGATGCCATTTGCCACGTCCGATTTGGAATCGACGTGCATTCCACCAATCCTGATAAGACCAAGGCGATTGAAAAGAAACCATTCAAGTCAAAGCCTTATGATATTCCTTTGCGGGCATTAATTGCCCGGGATGTGAGCGGCTTGATGATGGCCGGGCGATGTATCAGCGGTGATTTTATCGCACACAGTAGTTACCGTGTCACAGGCAATGCCGTCGCTATGGGCGAAGCTGCTGGAGTCGCATCTGCGATTGCCGCCAAGACGGAAAAACTGCCTCACGAAGTCCCCTTCTCTTCAGTTTCAAAACAACTTGATCAGATTCGTTCTGGGATGACACAGCAGGTCAAGAGCTGACTTCTTATACCTGAATATTATGGAATCATGCTGAATTGCGTGGAAAAAGGCAGAAGAGCGGCTGAAGGGAATCGAACCCTCGTCTCCAGCTTGGGAAGCTGGGGTAATACCATTATACGACAGCCGCTGATTTCTCTTTTAGACAGACTAGGGCTCAGGCAGGTTCAGGTCAAGCGATTTCGTTGAAGAGTTAGAGCGGCGCGTCAAAGATCTTATTAAGTGATTTCGGCTGATCGTTAAAATCGAATTCGATGGCACTATTCATCGCCTGTAGAATGATTTTCTTGAACCGGGGATCAAAGTGCAATTGCAGAATCGTATCTTTAATGATGTTGTCTTTAAAGCCGATGGTGTTGCCCGTTTTGGCGTCGAGAATCTCGAATAATAAGGAGTAGCTTCTGGTCTTGGATTCAGTACGAATTTTACTCATGAAAATCAAAAATGGTAGTTGATATTGAGAAGTATTAATCCAGGATCTTTTTGGCAGGTTGCGACTCCAGAGCATTTTGCCAGACTTTTTGTCAATGCTGATTAAATCATTATCGACATGTACTACATTCAAAAAAGAGTCGCTGACAAAAAAATCATTGCGTGGAGAATGACTACGTGGTTTTGTATAAGAAAAGTTAAAGTAATATCGATTACTGTCTGAGAAGCCAATGAATTTATTCAGGTTCTTGAGGTAATCATCGGGTATGGTTGTTTCGACGATGGTTTCTCCTGTTTCTACATTCAATACGCGCAGCCGATTAGAAGGTAGTAAGATGGCCAGTTCTGTAGAGGAAATTTGTGTTGAAAATCCCGAATTTAAAACAGGCTCATCAAGCAGGAAACTGTCTGTCAGTGGATCCCATAGGCGTACGCGTTTTTCAGTTGTTGATGTCGTTTGGTAAAAAAGTTTTCTGCCGAAGACGTGCCGGGAGCGACTGTTTAAATCCAACTCGCCTTTTCGAATCAGTTCTCCTGTGATGGAGCTATAGACATCATAGTTTGTGCGGTTGATATTGAAGGCAACTACGGCTTTCTGGTCTCCAATCAAGCCTT
>NZ_CALEMX010000292.1 GCF_937910335.1 uncultured Gimesia sp.
GTTCGGTACGCTGCGTTTTTCAGAAGAAAATGCTGTATTTTGCGAACTGAATATAAGGAAAAATGTGAGTGAAGTAATGATGAATGTCGCTGATTTATATGGTAAACCTGCTGTTGCAGTTGGCATGAGGGCTCCTCTGTAAATTTTTATCTTAAGGTTAGCGAGATGGTTTCTTTGAGTATCTGTGATGCATACCACCGGGTCAAGCAAGTCTATACACGAATCAATTTCGATTAAGTGATACATCATAAAGAGTTGAAGAAACGTTACCGATCACTGGATGGCTCCTGATTTTGGCTCAGTCTATGAGAAATAGAAAGTGGCTATCGATTTTAGATAGAACAACGCTCCTACGTTCCAGGTTTTCAATAGGCTGAATCTATTTCTTCCCGTAACGCACGACTTCAACGTCGTTCTCCTGATTTTTACCCGGTGTACTGCGGCCTTTGGTAATGAGGTTTTCCAGTAATTTTTGCATCGCCGATACGCGTTCAGGATGCTTATTGGCTAGATTGTTGGTTTCCCCGATGTCATCGGCCAGGTTATAGAGTTGGACCGGAAAGTTTCCGCCGCCTTTTGTCCAGCCACCCGATCCGGTAGCGGGAATATATTTCCAATCGCCGTCGCGCAAACTGGGCACGCCGCGAATCGAGCAACTAATAGCGTGAGGACGGACTGGTTTGTTGGCGCCTTTGAGTTGAGATAAAAAGCTGAAGCTGTCTTCACCGGCATCGTCTGGTAATGTCTGGCCAAGGATCTCTGCCAGGGTCGCCGTTACATCGGCCTGATGGGTCAGGTTTGTATTAGTGCTTCCGGGTTTGACCATTCCCGGCCAGCGCACGATGAAAGGTACACGATGTCCGCCTTCCCATGCGTCCGATTTGTATCCGCGTAAGGGGCCGCTGGCGAAGTGCCCTTTGCCTTCCATCTCTTTCGTGCCGATGTAATGGGCGCAGCCGTTGTCACTGGTGAAAAGAACCAAGGTATTCTCGGCCGCACCGCTTGCCTGGATCGCGTCCAAAACCTGGCCCACCACGGCATCGGTTTCCATGACAAAATCGCCGTAGAGATTGAGATTACTTTTGCCCTTCCATTCCTCGTTTACCGAAAGCGGCGTGTGGGGTGAAGTCAGGGGCATGTAAATCAAAAACGGTTCCGGTGTTTTTGCTTCGCGCCGAATGAACTGCGCTGTCCGTTCGCCCAGGGCAGGGAGAATCGGTTCCAGCGCCCAGTCTTTGACCGCAGGGCCCTGCAGGCTGGCCTGATTCTTCACCAACTTCGACTGTGGCAGGAATTGAGAGGGAATGCCGACGGTGCGATTATTTTCGATGAAGCAAAATGGCGGGTAATTGGGCACGTCGGTGCCGAAATATTCGTCAAACCCGCGCGTAGTTGGACCGCCGGCAATCATTTGGGAGAACGTCTCGCGCCAGGCGTTGCGATGTTCTTGCGTTGGCTTTGCGTCTTTTTTGAATCGCCCAAAATACGGACGGTTCTCCTTCGCGATTGGCCATTCCCAGCCCAGGTGCCATTTGCCGATACAGGCAGTTTTGTAACCCGCCTGCTTTGCGATTGAACCTATGGTAAGCCGGTCTGTGGCGATCAGCGGTTTACCCCAGAGTCCCACGATGCCTTTCTGCAAATGGGTTCGCCAATGATAGCGTCCTGTGAGCAGGGTGTAGCGCGAAGGTGAACAAACGCCAGATGAAGAATGCGCGTCGGTAAATCGCATGCCCTCTGCCGCCAGTTGATCGATATGCGGTGTGGAGATTTTGCCACGGTCTGGATTATAACAGGAGACATCTCCATAACCGAGATCATCGGCGTAGATGATGACAATGTTCGGTTTTTTCGGAGTGGCTGCCTGGAGTTGCCTGTGATCTTGAAATGAGAAACAGAAAGTAGCAGTCATCAATATGAATAGTACAATTCGGTTCATAACGGCTTTCATCATGATAGAATTTGAACGGGCTTGGAATGGTTACAGCAATCTTTTAGAGAGTCAATTCTGCCATGTTTAGCATTTTCATTCAATGAAGTGGCAGAGAACCAGAAAATTTGGTGATCATTGACCTGACATGTGCTCGATCATTTAGAGAGAGCCTGCTTGCCGAACTATCATCTCTGATCTTCACTATTTATAGTTTTGAACACCCTGTCATGAACCGGTAAAAGTATTATAATGCTCTTGAAATTAGTGGTTTACGTTAAGCATCGAGTACCAGAGTTACTGTTGAGGAATGCCGTTCATGATTTTTACCTGGTTGCGAAACCGTCGACGCAAGAAAATCTTGAGTTCTCCCATGCCGGGTCACTGGGAGGCCATTCTGGATCAGAATGTCAGGCAACTTTCGAGACTGAATTCGCAGCAGCGCGCACTTTTATATCAACGGGTGCAGATTTTCGTTCAGGAAAAATATTGGGAAGGCTGCAACGGTTTTCAGATTACCGAAGAGGTCAAACTGACGATTGCCGGGCAGGCCTGCCTGATTACATTAGGCTTTGCTAAAGATTGTTTTGATCATTTGAAAACGATTCTGGTTTACCCTGATACTTACGCTGCGCCCGACAACTTTCAAAATTCGATTGGAGTCCTGACGGAAGGAACTTCGTTTCGGTTAGGCGAATCCTGGGGAAAGGGGCCGATCATTCTTTCCTGGTCCAGCATTTATGAAGGGGGCCAGATTCCCGATGATGGTCGCAATGTAGTCGTACATGAATTTGCCCATTATTATGATGCCACAGAAGGTCAATTCAACGGAACACCGCCGTTGCATAACAACGAAGAATATCAACGCTGGGAAGAAGTCATGACGGCTGAGTTCCAGGAATTACGCGATCAGCTGGCCCAAGGTGAAGAAACCTTTATCGACCCCTATGGATCTACAAATCCTGCGGAGTTCTTTGCCGTCAGCTCGGAACATTTCTTTGAGCAAGGCGCGCAGATGCGCGAATACTCTCTTGATTTATATGAGACCTTGAAAATGTTCTATCAGCAGGATCCGGCCCAAGCGGATGATTGAAGTTCCGTCTGGATAATTTTTAATTCGGGCGTAGATTTTTCAAAACCGAGCTTTTAATATATGTTCTGACCAAAGTGTGGCTATTAGACCATATACTGTCCGTTTGGTTTTTCCCGTTGATAAGAACAAGGCTGGATTTGGGATGAGCGACTCAAGACCTAAGCAATCTCAGAAGAAACGAGATTCTGTCGACCTAGAAAAGACAGGTACAAAGCAGTCCACTGTCTCCAAAAAAAAATCTCAGAAGACAGCGAAAGAACTGACTCCCCAGCAAATAATGCAGGCGTTTGAAGGAGATATCGCGCCTGTTGCACCCACGATGCTTTATCGACTTTGTGCGATTCTAGTGAGTATCGTGATGATTTTGTTGCCGCTGATCTATCTGGGTCTCATTGGTCTGGTGATGTGGAGTATCTATTTTCATGCCGTGCATTCGTTGAGTCTCTTTGATGTGGCTAACTCCAGTTCTTCGACTCGTAATCGGGGTAAGGGTATGGTTGCCATGGCCCTGGTTTATCTGGCACCAATTGTGGTAGGTGTGATCCTGATTATCTTCATGCTCAAGCCACTCTTTTCGCGACCTTCTCAATCGTCAGCCTGGCGATCCCTCAAGCGAGAAAAGGAACCATTACTGTTCACGTTTGTTGATCGAGTTTGTGAAGCCGTCGGTGCGCCATCCCCGGTTCAAATTAATTTGGATATTCAGGTCAACGCTTCTGCCAGTTTCAGGCGTGGTTGGCTGAGTATGTTTGGCAATGATCTCGTTTTAACCATTGGTATGCCCCTGGTTGCCGGTATGTCTTTGAGGCAGTTTACTGGTGTTTTGGCACATGAATTTGGCCATTTTTCACAAGGGGCAGGCATGAGGCTTTCCTTTATCATTCGCAGTATCAATCTGTGGTTTTTGCGAGTGGTATATGAACGCGATGATTGGGATGAGCGGCTTGAGCATCTGTCGGAGTCACTCGATTTGCGAATCAGCTGGATCTTATATCTTGCCCGATTTTTTGTCTGGCTCACTCGAAAGATCCTGTGGGTTCTAATGATGACCGGGCATCTCGTAAGTGGATTTTTAATGCGGCAGATGGAATTTGATGCAGACCGATATGAAACGCGATTAGCGGGTAGTCGTTGCTTTGCTTCAACCAGTAGAAGGTTGATGTTGCTGAGCGTTGCCAATCAGGGAGCGTTAAGTGATTTAGGTCAGTTTTATGCTGAGGGAAGACTCGTCGATAATTTACCAGCTTTGATTAATATCAATTTGAAGAAGCTTCCCGAAAGTGTCATTCAGGCCGTTGATGCGGCAATCCAGCAGGAAACGACGGGCTGGTTTGACACGCACCCTGCCACTCCCGAACGAGTTGCGAATGCGCAGCAAGAGGAAGCAGAGGGGGTTTTTCGACTCAAATCTCCGGCAACCATCCTGCTAAGCAACTTTTCCCGTGAAGCAAAGTATGTTACCCGGGATTTTTACTGGAGTGTTTTTGGAAAGGAAATTCCGCGCGAAGAATTACATTCTGTTGATGAATTATTAATTCGACAGGGGGAAGAAGAGAAATCTCATCGAGCAGTCCAACGGTATTATCAAGGGGCAATCTATCCCAATCGTCCCTTATCATTTTCTGAGCATGCCATCCAGGTTCCTGAGGATGCTAAGCAATGTGCTCAGGAATTAAAAAGTTGTCGGGATACACTTTTGAAGCATCGATTAAAGTATCAATCTTTTGTTGATCAAATTCGTGAATATGAATCAAAGTCTCTGAGTGTGAATGTAGCCGCGATTGCGATTCGAGCCAAACTCAAGCTGGGAAGCGAAGACAAATTTATCAACTCACTTGTTGATTTTGACAAAGTGATCAAAGCTAATGCCGTCATTGATCGTAAAAAAGGTGAGATGCGGTTGGATCTGGAAAAATATGAATCGGTGATTGTGAAGCGGCTGGAACGAGCGTTACAGCTGTTTCTGGTTCCCAAAGTCAAATCCAAAATTCCTGACGCTGAAAATTGGGAAGCTGATTTACGTAATTTGCTGCTTACGCTCCAGATTACTAATTCACAGATTTCCGCTTTATGGGAATTGCACATGAATGGCACCTCTTTCCAGGTGTTACTGCAGTTCTTTGATGAGAAACGGAATGATGAAAAGTATTGTGAAATTGTAATGACGGAAATGGGCAAGCTTGAAACACAAATCGAATCGATTCAATCTCGATTTCAAAGATATTCCTACCCCTTTGAGCATACCCAGGCAGAAATCTCTATTTCCGAATTTGCATTGTCTCGCACGCCGGAATCTAATAATCCGGGAGATTTACTCTCTGCTGCCGAGATGTTATTCGAAAATCTCATGGCACTGAATCATCGCGTTCTGGGAAAACTTTGTTTACTGGCAGAACAGGTTGAATTATTAATCGGTCTGGAAATCTTGCCCGAATTTGAACCTGAAGCAGAGTCTGAGGCGGATGAGTAACATCTGATAAAGAATCTGGCTTACAAAAGTTCGATCACTCTGATTTCTGACAT
>NZ_CALEMX010000293.1 GCF_937910335.1 uncultured Gimesia sp.
ATAACTCCTTCGATACTCAAGATGAAAGTTTCTCTCAATCAACTCCATGCTGATCCTGGCTCGAATATCAACGGAACCAGGAATCTCACATCGACAGGTTGAATCTGAAATGGCTTCAGTTTCGCACTTTTTAATCGCACTGATTCTAACAGTTTCTCCAACTTAAAACTAGATAAGATTGTCTAGTTTTTGATTTACTGCGAATCACCTTGAGTTCTTTACCTAACTTCTGGTATAAACACCCATTGATGCATGTTTTGTAGTTTCGGAGGTCGGGTTCAGTCACAAGGAATGACTGCTCACCCTGATGGGAAAGGGGAGAAATGCTGTCATTCTTGAGCTCACAGAAGCAGCAAACACGTCGATCATTCATCCAGGCCGGAGCACTGGGAATGACCGGATTCTCATTGGCGAATTTATTACGGGCAGAAGCGCAAGCAGGCATCGGTTCCTCGAGCAAAGCCATCATCAATGTGCATCTGGATGGCGGCCCGCCCCATATGGATATGATCGATTTAAAGCCCGATGCCCCCGTTGAAATACGTGGCGAATTTCAACCCATTTCATCAAAAGTGTCCGGGATTCAAATCTGTGAGCTACTGCCGCGCATGGCAGCACACGCCGATCAATTTGCATTGATTCGTTCTCTGACAGGTTCTGCCGGAGCCCATAATGCATTTCAATGCCAATCAGGTTTTCGCAAAAAAGATATGCTCTCTGTCGGCGGTCGCCCGGCTCTCGGTTCGGTCATCGCGAAACTCGAAAGCACAGCCCGCGATCTGGCTCCCCCGTTTGTCGATATCATGCAAGGACGCGGCTTAGTCAGAAACAGCGCACGACCCGGGTTTTTAGGCCCCTCGTACCAACCGTTCCGCCCCGACCTCTCTGACTTATTTGAGCGACAGCTTGAGAAAGGGATGCAAGGCGAACTGAAACGTCTGGGGACAGACCATCAAGTCAGCTTGAAATTAAATCCTGCTCTTAGTCTGCAAAGACTGGAGAATCGAACGACTTTACTCTCGAAACTGGATACGATTCGACGCAAAGTTGACTCCAGCGGCATGATGGATGCCATGGACCGATTTTCACAACAGGCAGTCAGCATTCTTACCTCCGGTCGTCTAGCCGATGCAATGGATCTAAGTCAGGAAGATCCCGCCACACTGGCACGCTACTCACCTGCATCACAAAACGATGTTACAAAATTCACGACAAGTGATGGCCCCGATGCCGTTAAGAAATTCCTGATAGCCAGACGTCTTGTACAAGCGGGTGTACGATGTGTAAGTATCTCAATTAGTGACTTTGACACGCATAGGAACAATTTCGAGCGTTTGCGTCAATTACTGCCAATCGTTGATCATGGACTCTCTGCCCTGGTAACCGACCTGCAGGAACGCGGGATGTTAGACGATGTCACAATCGTTGCCTGGGGAGAATTTGGGCGCACACCTCGTATTAATTCGAAAAATGGAGGCCGAGATCATTGGCCACGTGTAGGCCCTGCCATTCTCGCTGGGGGAGGCCTGCAAACCGGACAGGTCATTGGTAAAACAGACCGCACCGCCAGCACTGTAGTTCAGCGACCCGTGCATTACAAAGATGTCTTTGCCACTCTGTATCATACCCTCGGCATTGATCCACATGCAGTCACGTTAACAGACCCACACGGAAGGCCCCAATATCTCCTCGATGAAGGCAAACCCCTGGCAGAACTCATTTGATTTCTCCGTTTGCACCACACCACAACAACTACTTGTTTCACGATTTTGGAGCAGGTATGATCGAATTGACTAGAATAGCTTCCTGCTGTTTACATACGCCACACAATCATTCTACTTCCCACAGGAACGTTTCAACCATGAAAAATATCGCCATCCTATTCAGCTTCATTCTGATACTTCTCAGCAATCCAATAATCGCGAATGCGGAAGAGTTACCGCACTATAAACCTCTCTTCAATGGGAAAGACCTGACCGGTTGGGTCAATGTAAACACCGACAAGGATACCTGGTTTGTGCGCGATGGAATGTTGATTTGTACGGGACACCCCATTGGTGTCATGCGAACGGATAAACAATACGAAAACTTTCTGTTACACGTTGAATGGCGCCATATGGAAGCCGGTGGAAATTCAGGCGTATTTGCCTGGAGCGCAGGTACCGTCCCGGAAGGAAGACGCTTACCCAAAGGCATGGAAATTCAGATGCTGGAACTCGAATGGGTCAACCTCCATAAGAAAAAAGATGGTACCCTGCCTCCGATTGCCTATGTGCATGGCGAACTCTTTGGAGCGAATGGTTTAACGACAATACCCGATAACCCGCGCGGCACACGCAGCAAGTCCATTGAAAATCGCTGCAAAGGAAAAGGGCAATGGAATGTCTATGATGTCGTCTGCGTCGATGGCGTTGTGAAACTTTCCGTGAATGGCAAATTCGTCAACGGCGTCAGAAATGCCTCGATCAAGAAAGGGTATCTCTGTCTCGAATCGGAAGGAGCAGAAATTCAATTCCGAAGTATTCAAATTATGGAATTACCCCCCGGTATCACGTCAAAAGCACAAACCGCCCCTCTTCTAAAGTAAGAAATCACCAAATGAGGACGCAAACACCAACGGTAGTAACTACGCTGATCACACATGTATACCCGTCAATAAGAAATTATTCTTGAGTCTGCATTTTAGACATGATACTCTTACTTAGGATAATGAATTAAACAAACGAAAGCATGATTTGCGTCTGCTTATTATAATTGACTTTTGAGTGTCAATTTTGGTTGGCGTTTCTACATAAAAAAATAATAATTCATAAACTGTTTTCAATTCAGGAGATCCACCATGCGTAGAAA
>NZ_CALEMX010000294.1 GCF_937910335.1 uncultured Gimesia sp.
AAACTCACAGCAAGGACAGCAACACTCACTTTTTTGCTGACAACAACGACTACTGACAACCCAATAATTGAGTTCAGGAACGCAGGCAGTACAATCCGATGAAGCGACGCAGGAATTTGCATCGTTAGCACAAACGGGAGTTCCGGGAACCTCTCGTGCCAATAATTGTGTGGAGCACAAGAGTACGCAGAAAAAGAAGCAGGATTGAATCTGCATGGATGGAGTTGTCACGAAATTCATTGGATTCTTGTTTTATTCAATGGATGTATGGATCTGGGACTTCGTTTTTCACATGCAGCGCGCACTCCGTATCTAGCCGTGTGGGGAATACACTTATACGTCATATCGGTCTTCGCTTACGCAAAGTAGCGCTTTTTAAAGCGGGTTCCGATAATAAGGATTCGATGTATGACTTTTTTACAATCGAACCAATATAAGAATAAATGAGTTAAGCCGGACCGTCAGATTGCGACGGAAGTAGTGGCTTGACAGACACCCCATGACGTCGAAGTTCATGTGTTTCTATTTCGACTTTCGTTTTTTATGAAAGAGTTCGCAGTGAATTAATGATTGTGGAACGCCAGATCCTAATAGTTGCTCTTCAAACTCCTGGTTGAAATGTCTGGGACCACAAAGAAAAAAACGAGACCTGAGAAATTGGGGGATCTTCGTTTGGATGAAGTCAATATTGAGATGACCACAATTACCCAACCATTGCGGAGACGGTTGCGAGAGAGTTAAAAAGTACTGAAACCCAGGCAACTCTGAAATGAACTGTTTTGTCTCCTGATCAAAAATGATATCAAGATGAGATCTGGCGCCATAAAATAATGCACAGGGTGAATTTTGTTTTATATCAGACAGAAAACGAACAATGCTCATCATGGGCGTGATCCCAATACCCGCACACAAAAGAACAACAGGCTCTGTATGCAGTTCCCGGTCATAGAAAAAACGACCTAATGGACCTTTTATTTTGATTTCGCTACCCGGGCTGATGTGTTCGAAAAAATAATTGCCAGCTACTCCCCGCGGGTTTCTTTTGATGGTTAAGTCGATTTGCTTTGGATGGAGTGGAGAAGAACTGATTGTAAAACTGCGCCAGACATTTTCACCTTTGATATTGAGACAGACTTTTACAAACATGCCTGGTTTATGAGGAGATAGAACTCCTTTTGAATTATCGAGTCGAAAGGTTCGGACATCATCGGTCTCCTGGATCACGTCTGTCACACTGAGCGCAACAAGTGGGTCGTTGTGTTTTTTGAACTCAAGTTGTTTAAAATTCATTAGGAAACCCGTGTTTAGTGAGCGCCAGAATTTAAGTCAATGAATCTTATAAAGTGACTACGAAAGGATGCCACTGAGAAAAGTCGACTATAGCAAGTAGAAAATCGTCTCTGACTGACACAAAAAATATTGAAAGGCGGGGTAATCTGAAGTGTTCGCTGCGTAGAAAACATGAGTGAATGCTTAGAAATTAAGCATTTGTTTCGCGCGACTGCCCAGCGGATGTCTACTGCAGCAGACTGCGTTGCAGGACTTCTTTTGCCTGATCAAAATAAGGTTGCCATTCAATTTCCGGTTTCCCAAATTTCAGACAGTCACGAACTTTTTGTAACGTATTTCGTGCCATATGCGGACAGCGGTTACAGGCACAGGTTTCACCAGTGGAAGACATGATTCCCGGAACGGGAATGTATGTATGGTGGGGTGCCGATTTTTGTAACGGGTGAATCATGTTGGCTTCGGTCGCAATCAAAAAAGTACCAGGCTCTTTGATAGACATCACGTACTGCCGCAGCTTTTCCGTACCACCTACGAAATCAGAAACATCCAAAATATTATGGGGACATTCCGGGTGGGCCAAAACCTGAGAACCGGGATTCTGTTTTTTGGCGCGAACTAGATCCTGTATACTGAAAATTTCATGAACCATGCAGGAACCGGGCCAGAGGATCATTTCCCGCCCCGTAACTTCCTGAAGATAACGTCCCAGGTGTTGATCAGGGACGAATAAAATTTCTTTGTCTGCCGGGACACGGTCGATAATTTCCCGTGCATTTCCACTCGTCACAATCCAGTCACACAAACTTTTGACTTTAGCCGTCGTATTGATATAAGCGACAGTTTCAAAATCGCGTCCTTCCGCCCTCAGTTTTTTCTGGAATTGATCCAGATCTCCAAATTGACAACTATCAGCAAGAGAGCAGCCGGCGTTCAAATCTGGCAAGAGCACTTTTTTTTCGGGACTCAGAATTTTCGTCGACTCGGCCATGAAATGCACGCCCGAGAAGACTATTGTGGACGTTTTTACATTGACGGCGTCACGCGCCAGTTTCAGGCTGTCACCAGTGAAATCAGCAATTTCCTGAATTTCTCCATCAATGTAAAAATGTGCTAAAAGCGTTGCATCTTTTTCTTTTTTGAGCGATTCGATTTCATCCATCAGATCAAGCGGATCTTCATAGATTTCATCTTTGTTATCGATTGTTGGCAACGACATTTGCTCATATCCTCAGAAAATTTTTATATTCCGAATATCACCTGCCCCAAGGACACGGAATACCCATCAATAGTTCAATAACAATATTCCGCTTTTACTGGAGAATCTGAAACCCTTGCGGTACAACTGAGATACTATAGTTGCAGGGAATCACTCCTGGTCAACTTGCGATTATTCTATATAATTCGGTAAAGGTTTAGAACTCTATGGCAGATCAATCGTTACGAATCCTGATTATTGGCGCTCATCCGGATGATTGCGACATCAAAGCAGGCGGAACGGCCGCTTTGTACCAACAGGCAGGTCATACTGTGAAATTCGTCAGTGTCACGAACGGCGAATCAGGCCATCAGAGCATTTCAGGGCCCGAGTTAGCCGATATCAGACGTGCT
>NZ_CALEMX010000295.1 GCF_937910335.1 uncultured Gimesia sp.
CAAAAGGGGAGGTCGCCGTCAAATTCTAAATTCGCGCGAAAGCGAAGCCTGAGTTCGTCGATTGAGATATCGGGAAACCATCGCAAAAGTTCTTGGTAGGTCTGTGTGCTGATAATTGTCGGCCCGGACGCTACCGTATCATCTGGGAATCCGGCCTGACTGTTTTCTTTAATAGTGACTCGTTGATTGAAATATTGACTGAACCAGGATTCTAATTCAGTACGATTTTCGATCAGGTGAAATTGTTTTGTTTCTGTCCCTGACTGAGTAGTTGACAGAGTCACTGTTTGCTGAGAGAGATCAGAGGTTGTACGAATTTTATGAATTGATGGATACTTTTTTGCATCAATGACATGATCTGCTTGATCGTACATTGCGAATCGACGATCCCAAGAGAGGGCGCCGCCGGTCAGAATGTCTGCCTGATTAAGAATGACGGGATCGAGTGATTTGATGGGATAGACGGCGATGCGGGAAAGGGTCCACATTTGATTATATTTCTATGTTTATTTAGATTTGCGACGGTTTGGATCTTTCTTTTGCAGTTGCTTGAGGTCATTGATTTCTGTTTTTAGATCAATGATTCCCGTCGGATCAAGAAATCGCTCAATGCGACCTGAAGTTTCACGGCAGAGACTGGCAATTCGCGATTGTGCAGACCGATTGTTCTGTGCCTGAGCTGCTTCCACTGCAGATACTTGAATGACATTCAGCTTATCGTCAAAGATTTGTTTAGGTGAAATACCACTTTCCAGTTCTCCGATTCCGGCGTCCACTTTTTTCCAGTCACTGTTTTTTGCCCATTTTCGAATACGTGACATTTTCATGGAAAGTGATGCCACGGCCTCGATCAATTCCCCATTCAATACGGCCAGTTCGCCTTCGACGCTTAATCGAATACGGTCATCGGGGATTTGAATATTAATTTCGCGGTTGATGCCTGGAATGTAAGGTACATTGGCAACGAGGGCTTTTCCACTTCGAACATAGAGCCAGATTAAGGGATGTTGGGAATCCGCTTGTAGAGTGATTGTCCCGCTACGATTCGTCAAGAATTCTCCGGTTATATAATCTTGTGATTCCGGTGGAGGAGATTTCTTGAGTTCTTTTTGTTTTTTCGCCTCCCGCTGTCGCTGCCTGACCTGCTGGGGATCCAATGGAGATATTTGAACTTTTATTCCCGCTGAAGTTTGGAATGATGTCCCACGTGGAATGAGAGAGAGTTTGGTCTCTGGGTATTTTGTTTTCACGCGAATGGCGAATGTTTCGACTCTGCGGCGGCTTCCATTGAGAACTCCTCGCAGTCCTGAAGAAATCAGGCAGGTAGCATATTTGCGATTGATCTCTTCCAGGACCAGATAAGTCCAGGGGATAAACTGAATGCTTTTGACTTCCCGATCTCGATTCAAGTATCGAAAGAAGGGGATGAAGTAAAAGTTTTTCTGTAATGTTCCCATCGAGGGATCTGGTGGTGGATACTGACTGGCTTGTTCACTGACGATGACCTGGTTGCCATTTACTGAATCGATCGTGACGACAGCCGAAAATAAGTCGCGGAGGGATTCTAAGATAATCTCACTAAGAAACGGTTTTGCAAAAGTTTTCCTTGTGGAGAGAGGACTGAGTTGTCGTGAGTACGAGTCAAATTCTCTACCGGAGATCAGATATCCAATACCATCTTGTTCTATGGAGATTAGAAAGAGTTTATCAAATGGATGATTCGGGTAGCGTTTCAAGATATCTTCAGAATTGAGACGTTGAAGACCTTTACCCGAGGCAAGTGGCAACCAGTTGTTCTCATAGATGCCGAGGGAATTCAGGGGACTGGATTTCTTTATCTTTGTATCTGTCAGAATCCATTTTTCGCCTATGGAACGATCGATGATCTGTTTTAGCTGCTGTTGAATTTGCTGGCGATTTTCTTGGCTTAGTCTAGATTCTGGCGCATAGGCAATGTCGATTCTAATACGGTAAGGCTGAAGACTGATATGTTGTGGCTGGGTTGCTAGAGACGAAGTATCTGCAGTTGTTTGTGCAATAGAAACTGAATTCGGAAACAGTAGCAGCCCCGAGATCAGAATTATTAAATGACAGATTTTTGAAAAATCACAAGAAAACATTATTTTACCAATAGAAAAATTCAATTTGAAACTTCATCTCACAGCAAGCTATTTTTGGGTAAACGATTCTATTTTTGGATAAATCGGAGTGGTGATCCATTGCTCTACATTATCATAGAAATTCAAGGGGCGGTCGGCGTATCCTTTGATATTTGTACGGAACACATGAAACTGATCGATTTCCCATAAGGGAATAATATGAGCCATCGAATATAGTTGCTGTTGCAGTTTTTTTAAGAGCGTAGTTGCGGTTTCCGAGTCAGTTGCTTCGTCCAGTTCGATCAGTTTCTGTCTCATCCAATCGGGGAATATTTCCAGCGATTCGATTTGCGCTCCATTACCGACTGTTAGAAATGGCCAGAGTTCCATGATTGGTTCCGTCATGGAGGACGTTCGATAGACAATGTCCCATTTCAGATTCTGCTTTTTCGCTTCAGGGGCAGTGTTTGGGATGAGTGTTACGGTGATGCCAATTCGCGACCAGGCTTTGATGAGTTCCAAAGCGGCTTCCTGTGCTTCTGGTACTGGATCGCAAAGCATATGTAGTGCTGGAAATTTACCCCCCAGTTTGTTTTGTGATGCGACAGCTAATGCAACTGCCAATGGGTAATTGTACTCGCGTTGTGGTACTTGTTGATTATAAGCCTGTAGTCCAGTGTAGTAAGGGGCTGTGATCAATCGGCCATTGAGTCGTTTGGATTCATGTAAGAGAGATTCGGTTAGAATTTTCTTTCGATCAATGGCATAGGCAAGTGCTCTGCGGAGTTCAATGATTTTGAGAGGTTTGCTTTCCGGATTAAATTGCAGGACATGTGACAAGGGAATGGCAGATTGTACTACATTAAATTCTTCCTGATCCTGAAAGAAAGAGACGAGTTTGGCTGGCAGAAAGGGAAGTACAGAGACTTCTCCCACCAATAATCCCTGGAACGACTTGTTGAAATCGGGATATTTGATCTCATTGATTTGAGCGACATTGTATTCTCGTAAACCCGATGGTTCAGGCACAGCGCGAACATACTGAACTTGATTCTGGCTATGGTTATCGACAATAAACCGGCTGGAGACGAGAACTTCCGGTTTGAGAGGCGTGCTGGAACTTTCCGATTTATCTGAAACTCTTTCCCAGATTGGAGGAGCCATGATGGAGGCTGCCATTAACCATTCTGTACGCAAAGGAACGCGATCAAAATAGACACTGACTGAAAAGGGGTCTGTCGTTGATACCGAGTTGACATAGCTGTCAAAGCGTTCGTCATATTGAGTATTTCCCGGTGTGATCTTTTTTCTGATAAACTCCGCGATGTCGGCTGCCATTAATACTGGATGTGATTCCCAGGTGCCATAAGATTGTCTCAAAATAAAATCAGCACGTCGTCCGAGATCTGTCGGTTCCCATTGTTCAAAGAAGCGGCTTTGGTATTGCGATGTTTGATCGACGCGGCTGACTTCAAACATGGGGATTTGCGTTAATTTTCGATGGCGACGGGTGGAATCACGTTCCAGGAAATAAGGAGTTTTGTTTAATGCGGTTTCCATTACACCGACGTTTATCACAGGATACCGATTATGGTAACGAAGCAACGATTCACGAAGTTTGGGGTTAGCTGGCCAAACGATGGCAGCTTCCATTACCGAATGAATGGCTTGTTGGAACTGTTTCTGTTGCGCTTCCTGATTTGCTTTATTGAGTATGAGATTGGATTGGTTCAGAAAGGTCTCTTTCCATTTTGTGACAATCTGCTGTTTGGGAAACATTGTTGCCAGACGCTTCAGATAGAAATGGGCCTTGCGAAAAATACCCTCTTTCACTGACTGGGTAATTACGGTGTCAATGATTTCACCTGCCAGTTTACTCAATCCCGGATAATTCGGTGATCGGCTATATAAATCCTCAATGAACGCCAGAGCGATTTCATATTTCTTTAATTCTTGTTTTTCCTTTGCTTCCAGGAACAGTAAATTCTGCTGTCGCTGGTCAAACCCTGGCCACGCGCGATGTTTTCGATCAAGAACCAGCAGCAATTCAAAAGCCGTCCGTAGCTGATTTGATTTCAATAGTTCATCAATGCGTTTTAATACAAGATCTTCATGATGAATGATTTGTTTAACATGATTTCGTTGGATTTGATATTCTGGGTTTTCATTTTCATCAATGAGTGTCAGTTGAATAAAATTGAATGCCGCACGCATTTTGCGTTGCTCATCGATTTCCGCTTTACTTTTTGGTTTGGGTAAGTCGTAACTTTCTTTTAACGCAGTATCAAGTTGCCCCAGTGTATCAGGACGTGGATAAACTGGTTCTACTACCAATACAGTATCGTTTTCCAGTATGACCCAATCGACAGGTGGTTTTTTAAGAAGGTCTTCTACGGAGGGGACCTGCATTTCTTCTATTTTGGGTAATGGTGGTTCTTTTTCTTCATCTGCTTTCTTGGTGTCTGTTGTTTCTTTTTTGGAAGACGCTTTTTTCGTTGTTTTTTTGTCAGACTTTGTTTCTTTTTGTGCGGAAACGGTTGTTTGACCGGGCATAAATAGGATCAAAGTCAGGCTGCTAAACAGAAGGCAGAATATGTGTGCAGACAATTTCATAGTGAAGCCTGTCCTTTCTGTTGCAGGACCTGATCAATACGATAGAGGCTTCCATCCACTGTAGGTACTAGAATGATTTTTTCCAGATTCACAATCGAGCCGCTGGCTGGCAATGGTGTCTTGACATCCATTTGTATTTTGCCTGTTTTGGTATCGACTGTGAGCAGGGAACCATTTTGAAGTGAGAGTAACAGTTTTTTATCAATGATCGCAGGAGCGCCTGCCAGAGACGATTCAGTTAATTTTAAATCCCATAATTTCTTGAGATCTTTGTCGATTTTGAAACAGCTTAAATTCTGCTTCGTTTCTACGAAGAGAAATTCATTTGTGATCCAGAGGTCATTTGTTGCGGGGGAGGGGAGTTGTAGTTTTGCCTTTTGTTGTGCAGTTTTGGGGTCAAGTACCTGTAACAGTCCTGAGGCATCTGTTACTGCCAGGGTATCCTTGTCGATTGCTGCTTTGAAATCGATCGGTTGTTTATTGTCACTCTTGGACAATATAGCGAGGTGGCGTGTGGGCGACGTTCGGTATTGTAAAGAGATAATCTGACCGGTGGATGTGATCGCGATGCATTGGTCTTTCGCAGTGGAGATCAGTTGTTTCCATTTTACATCTGCCTGACCCGGAATGACAAATTCTTGAACCGTGTTGAGTCCGCGTCCTTTTCGAAATACAGCAATCTTTTTCTGGAAAGGAATTGCAATTCCATCGCCAAGTGATATGGGCATTGCATCGAGTGGGGCTTTCAAATCGATGGTCTGTTCCAATTGTCCAAAGGCATTGAGAATCCAGAGAGTCGGTTTGGGGGAGCCGCAGTAGACGGCAATTTTTCCTTCAGAGAGTTGTGATGTTTTAAGCGGTTCCGTAAGACCTTCGGGGAGTTTGAGCTGTGTGATGGTTTTTTCTTTGAACTTTGAAGAATCCGCTTCAAAATCAGTATTTCGAATCCGAAAGATATCTCCATCCGATGTGATACAGACTAGCCCATTTTGAGCAGAAGAATAAGTGGCGAGGATGTCTGTACCTAAGATAGATTTCCAGGAGCTGCTCATTTCATCGCGGTTGGCGATGGAAAAAATGACAGAATTGGATGAAAGCAGACGTCTGGCAAGATACAGGTTATTGCCAATCAACTGCATAGGTTGTGCTCCTAATCCGTCTGCAATTTTATTTTTATCCAGTTTAATCCCGGAGTTCTGCAGAGTAAACTTTCTTAAAGCAGAGCTGCTCATCCAGAGTTGACCTCCCGAGCCGGCTGAAAGATAAATTTGACATGAGAGCGGGGCCTGTAATTGATAAGAGGCGATTTCTGTCAACTTTCGTTTGCCTTCTTCGTCTGTGACCGTAAATGCAGTAATGCGTTCGGGAACAGTTGGAAAAAACATTTGTTTGCCACGGAGGACCGGCATGCTTTGCACGTGTCCTTTGATTCGATAATCTTCCAATTCATTGAGTGATGCATTTTCCCCGTTTCCATCTAGAACATGCAGTAAGGCAGAGTCGGTACGGTCGTTCTCACAAACGAGTAGTAATTTGCCCATGGAGATAATCGGAATTCCGATTGTTCCCGGACGATGTCCCAGGGCAGCCACTTTTTGACATTCGAAGGGGCGTAAGGAAATCAAATATATAACGCCTTCATGTCCGGCAACTGCAATGGATTGTTCTCCGTAGACTAATCCGGGAGCACCGACCAGGGGTTGCGCAAATTTAAGCTGTGCGATGATCGAACCACTGATTAAATCGATGCTGATCAAATCACCTGAATTGCAAGAAACGACGATGGTTCCCTGGTGTAGTAATGGTTTGCCAGTAGGGCGAGCGGGCAGAGTTTGTCGCCAGAGTAATTTACCATTTTTCTGTGAGACGCATAAAAGATCCTGGTGTCGTGTATCAAAAACGAGCAAAGCCGGTTCACTTCCCGAGAAAGAAATGGGGGCAAAGGGAGGATCAAGTCCAACGGGACGTCTCCAGATCGGATCACCTGTAATCGAATCGATTCCGAAACAACTGCCGTTGGCTAAAGCAAATACATTACGGCCATCAGAAATGGTATTCGAGCGAGAACGGGTATGAAGTGCCAGTGTCACAGATTGGGGAAATGTTTCAGGGTATTCTTTGGTGACTGCCGGAACAGGCTGGTTATTAGCTTGCACTAGATTTTTTTCGAGTTCCAGGATTTTTGCCAAGACTGTGCCCATCTTGCGGTCAGATTGATAGTACGGATAGCGGTCGAGTAGATGACGTCGGCGCGCGAGTGCCTGTAGTGACTTTTTTTGTTTGATCCAATCTTCAATTTCTTTGACTGCAACATCAAAGACTTCTTTTCGCAGAATTTCCGCTTCCGCTTTTTCGTAACCGGCTTTAATTTTTGCTAACTCGTCGGTAGGGGGGGCATCCTGTGGACTGTAACGAGTGAGAATGCTTTCTGCTTTAGTTGAAACTACTAACAATTCACGTTCTTTTGTGCGGCTGGCGGTTTCCACAGATCCCAGCGCAATCTTCTTGCCATATTCGACGAGTGTCGGATAGAGTTCTTTGAAGT
>NZ_CALEMX010000296.1 GCF_937910335.1 uncultured Gimesia sp.
AATATTTAGGATTCCCGGCGCTGGTCAGTATTTTAAAATTGAAGCCCGATTTCTTTGTTGGCACCGGCGATAACGTGTATTACGATCATCCCCGAAAAAATTCGGCGCAAACCGCCGACGCTCTGAGAAAAAAATGGCATGAACAATTTGCGCAACAACGTTATGTTGATCTCTTCGCGCAGGTTCCCACTTACTGGGAAAAAGACGATCACGATTTTCGGTATAACGATTGTGATTTGACAGGTAACAGAGCGCCCTCCAATGAACTGGGATTAAGTATGTTTCGCGAACAGGTGCCCATCGTCGATCCAAAAAAGAAAAACCCGATTACGTACCGCACCTACCGTATGGGAAAATTGCTACAGGTCTGGTTTACAGAAAATCGGGATTACCGCAGCCCGAACCGCTCTCCCGATGGGCCGGAAAAAACCATCTGGGGCGTCAAACAACGTAACTGGCTCAAACAGACACTCAAAAATTCAGATGCCACGTTTAAACTGATCATCTCCCCCACGCCCCTGCTTGGACCGGATGACAAATCAAAAATAGACAATCATACCAACGTCGGTGGCTTCCAGCATGAACGTGATGAATTCTTCAACTGGATCAAGCAGGAAAAACTGGAACAACGCGGATTGTATCTGATCTGCGGAGACCGTCATTGGCAATATCATTCGATTGCCCCTTCCGGCATTGAAGAATTTTCGACCGGCGCACTCGTTGATGCCAACTCCAGACTGGGTATCAAGCCCGGATCAAAACGGGGAACTGATCCCAACGCAGAAATGAAACAACCCTATACATCAAATCCTGCCTCAGGGGGTTTTCTATTGGTAAAAGTCAAGCCGACAGAAGAAGGTAAATCGGGAACCGTTTCCTTTCTATTCTATGATGAGAACGGCGTGCTATTGCATCAGGTACAAAAAACACGTCCGGTTGATCAATGAATTGAGTACGTTTTCAGGCCGATCTTCTATATTCACTGAACTTCGATATTGAATCAACAGAATATTGCAACCGATTAATGAAAGCGGTTAGCATAGAGGCTGTCCATTTGACTGAGTTTTGAGGAAGCGGTCTCTCACCCGGGAAAGAATGAGATGAAACAAGTCGCGCACTTTTATAGTTTCGCATTTCCAATTCTGATCTGCTTTCTGTTCGGAATTACTGATTCTATACAAGCAGAAAATCCCACCATCGGACAAATCACACTCATAGCCGATAAATATTCCATTGAGAATGAACCGGTTTTCGTAACGCTGCCTGAATCCGGATTCTCTCATCAGGGGATCTACCTTATCGAAAAACGGGACACCGGTTCCAATACCATCGCCGCTCAAATTGAAAATAGAGACCATGCAGCAGATCGGCTCTGGTTCATACCGCTCGGAAAAACGACAGCCGGAACCACTCGTGTGTTTGATCTCAAGGCTGGTCGCACCACGCTTGAAAACCGGGTTTCAATCAAAGACACCGGAAAGGCTTATCAGCTTCGTGTTGGGAATCAGCCAGTCTTGAATTACAACTACAAACACATTCCCGCGCCGAAACCATTGGACGCCCTTTATGGACGCAGTGCCCATATCCATCCGATCTGGACGCCCGGAGGTAAAATTGTTTCCGATGAATTTCCACTCGATCATGCCCATCAAAGTGGACAGTTTCTCGCCTATACTAAAGCGGTGTTTGAAGGCCGAAACTCCAATTTCTGGGAAATCAAAAACAAAAAAGGACGCGTGCGTTTTCGAACATTAATTAGCCAACAACAGGGACCCGTCTTTGCTGAATTAAAACTGGAACAGGAGCACGTCGATCTGACAGGCCCTGAAGAAAAAGTGGCTTTAAGCGAAACCTGGACGATCCGTGTCTGGAATCAAACAAAAAAACAGCCTGACTTCTGGGTATATGATCTTTCATCCGAAGCCCGATGTGCCACAAACAGTCCTTTGTATCTTCCCAAATATCATTATGGTGGCATGGCCATTCGCGGCGGTCGTGGCTGGACCAAAGAGACTTGTCGCTTTTTAACCTCAAATGGTAAATCCAGAAAGAACGGTAACCATGATCGATCTCGCTGGTGTGACATCTCTGGCAAACAAGCGACTGAAAATACACTCAGTGGCTTAACGATTTTGAGTCATCCAGATAATTTTCGTCACCCGGAACCGGTGCGCATTCATCCTTCCATGCCTTATATGGTATTTACTCCCAGCGCCTTGGGAGACTGGAAAATCGAACCGGGCAAACCCAACGTCAGCCGCTACCGATGCCTGGTTCACGATGGAGGGGCCTCTGAACGCACCGAACAAAACTGGCAGAACTACGCCAATCCGCCACAAGTTACATTGCAGTTAGTCACAAAAAACTAATTTGATTGCTGAAAGAAACGCGCATGATTTGGGACTTACATTGCCATTTGTCCGGGGTAGAAGGAAAAACAGTCGACGAACGCATTGCCAAATTAATGGAGTACGCCGACCGGATGGGTGTTGAGCGACTTGTCTTTTTTATGGGTTTTCCATGGTCTCAGGATCCGACACCTGAAAACTTTCGAAAACAGAACGATCAGGTGATGCAGGCTATCAGCCATTGGCATGATCGCGCGTTTGGCTTTGTTTATCTCAACGCCAAATACGTTGACGAAAGTATCAAAGAACTGGATCGTTGCGTTAAAAATGGGCCGATGGTCGGCGTCAAATTATGGGTTGCTACCCGGTGTAATGATCCGAAAATCGATCCGATCATTCAGCGGGCGGGGGAATTAAACGCGTTGATTTATCAACATACCTGGTTTAAGGCCGGTGGAAATCTGGTCGGCGAATCCACCCCCAGCGATCTGGCGATTATGGCAAAACGGCATCCCAAAACTCCACTCATCTCCGGTCATATCGGCGGCGACTGGGAACTGGGACTGCGCGCAATTGAAAACAGTCCCAATGTGTATGCGGGCATCGGCGGGTTTGATCCCACAGCCGGAATCACGGAAATGGCAGTCCGCACACTCGGTGCAGACCGTGTGATTTACGGCAGCGATATCGGAGGACGCAGTTTCTCATCGCAACTTGCCAAAGTTCAGGGCGCAGACATTCCTGAAGTTTCCAAACGTTTAATCCTGGGCGGTAACCTCAAACGACTGTTGACCCCCATTTTGAAAGATAAGGGGATCAAAGTATGATTTTCGATTCGAACCTGTATCTCTCGCGCTGGCCCTTCAGGCGATTACCCAACGATGAGACACCTCAGCTCGTTAAAAAATTGAAACAGAATCAGATCAGCAAAGCGCTTGCCGGCAGTTTTGATGGTCTGCTGCATAAAGATCTCAGGGCCGTCAATCAGAGGCTGGCAGAGGAATGCCAGTTATCGGGTCCCGGGTTGCTGATTCCCGTGGGAAGTATCAACATGAGCCTGCCTGGCTGGGAAGCAGATGTCGTCGCCTGTCATGAAGAGTACCACATGCCCGGTCTACGTCTGCATCCTAATTATCATGGCTATCAGCTAAGCGATTCTCAAGTTCAGAAGCTGTTCGACCTGGCAGCAGAACGCGGCCTGTTTATTCAGATCGCCATGCGTATGGAAGATGATCGCACACAACATCCCTTGGTGAAGGTTCCCGATGTCGACTTTAAAGCGTTACCGGGCTTGATGAAACAACACCCTGCACTGCAAGTCACAGTTCTCAATGGTCTAAAATCACTCAGAGGGGCCAACATCACCAGACTGACCGAAAACCCCAACCTCACTATAGAAATTGCGATGCTCGAAGGTGTCGGCGGGATTGAGAAGCTCATCAAGCAGGTGCCCTATCAGCAAATACTCTTCGGATCTTATTTTCCCTTTTTCTATCTGGAATCCAGTTTGAACAAACTGAAGGAATCCGATCTGGGAATGAAAATCGAAAAGCAAATTACTTGGGAGAATGCACAAAAGCGTTTTCTGAAATCAGAGCGGAACTAAATGTAATCATTCCGTCCATTCCAGATACGGATCGAGGCCCATTTTGTGAAACATTTCAATGCGGTGCTTTTCGTGCTTCAACATATCACGGCGTTGTTTAAGATGCAGTTTCTCAAGAAAGTTCTGCGTATTTCTAAAGAAGGAAATCCAGTTCGCAGGCAGCTCTCCTTTCTCATCCTCTTTGGCAGATTTGATGATTTTTTCAATTTGAGACGTCTCCAGACAACGTAATAGTTCATCTTCCAGAGAGAGAAAGAACTGATAGTGCCCCGGGTCTCCCTGTCGCGCAGCCCGGCCGACAAGCTGTCGGTCAATTCGTTCTGAAGTATGCATCTCAGTGGCAATGACATGCAAACCTCCGCTTTCGCGTACCAGATCATTCAGTAGGATATCTGTTCCACGTCCGGCCATATTTGTGGCAATCGTAACCCGCGAAGGTTCGCCTGCCTTTTTCACGATTTCTCCTTCTTGTTCGTGATATTTCGCATTCAAAATCTGGTGCGGTATCGCCTTCATCGATAATAAATCGCCTAATAGTTCTGAGGCTTCTACGGAAGGAGTTCCTACCAGAACCGGGCATTGTTTTTGCCGAATGTGTTCAATTTCTTCTACGACTGCCAGGCGCTTGTCCTGCATGCTTTTGAAAATCCGGGGTGTGCTGCCTTCTCGAATACAGGGACGGTTCGTGGGGATCTGTGTCACTGAAACTTTATAGGTTTTGCGAATTTCCTTTTCGGCTAGAGCCGCGGTGCCTGTCATTCCTGCCAGATAAGAATAGTTCTGAAAGAAACTTTGAACGGTAATTCTGGCTGCTTGTCCGGTCGCAGCGGTCACTGGAATATGTTCTTGCGCTTCAATCGACTGATGTAATCCGTCCTGCCATTTTCTTCCTTCCATCATGCGACCCGTTGATTCATCAACGATGACAACTTCCTCATCGACAACCACGTAATCGCGGTCTTTTAAAAATCCGAAACGGGCCACCAATGATTGTTCAACCTGTTTATAAATCCGCTCGGTATCAATCGAATCCAATAGTGAGGGCTTAGGCATTAATAATATTTTTCGACACCCATCATCTGTCAGGTAAGCAGAACGTTTTTTGGGTTCATAAACAAAATCGACTTCCGATTCCAATTGATGCGTCGCACGATTACTCCAGCGAAACAGATTGACCGAGGCGGCGTCATTTGGCTGGATGAGTCCGATAATCAAAGGAGTACGCGCTTCATCAATCAAAATACTGTCGGCTTCATCAATTAACGCAAAATAATTTCCACGCTGCACAAGGGGCTCTTTACCGGATGATTTATGATTCGTAATGGCCTGCTCTAACTGTCCCGGGGCACTGGCCCCAATCCGAATGCGATCGCGTAGGAAATCAAATCCCATCTCATTCGCTGTCCCATAGGTCACATCCAGACCATAGGCAATACGGCGATCTTCATCTTCCATGTCAGATGTGATGCAACCCACAGAGAGTCCGAGTTTATTGAACACAGGCCCCATGATTTCAGAGTCACGTTGCGCCAGATAATCATTGACGGTAATCACATGACAGCCTTTTCCCATTAGTGCGCGGAGATAAGCGGGTAGAACTGCAGTCAGAGTTTTTCCTTCACCGGTCTGCATTTCAGCAATGCCACCTTCGAATAGTGCGATCCCCCCCATCAGCTGTACGGGAAAATGCTCCATCTTCAAGGTCCGCCACGCCGCTTCTCGCACTAAGGCATATGCTTCGGGAAGAATTTTCTTTAACGACTCGCCCGATTTCGCACGCCAGCGCAATTCCAGAGAATACCGCTCCAGGCGATCATCACTCTCTTTTTTGAGGGCTTCACTGCGTTTGATAATCTCATTTGCGAGTGGTTCCCAGCGCGAAAGCCGTGATTTCGCAGGCCGAAATCCAGACTTCATCCAATGATAACTATGAGATGCGACGCTCAAACTGCCTCCCGAACGGTTGATAAATCTTGAAATAGAAACTCTGAATCCAATTCAAAATAAACGCGTTAAAAGAAAATGATATCGGCTTATAAATTATGACGGACAAGCATCGGAAAAGTAACGCACAGAAAATTGGGAATTCAAATGGTACTCAAGTCAACATCCCCTCAAAACCTCACCTTACCTAATATTACATAAGCCATGATTATGAATGCACTTAAAGTGATTGAAATAAATGAGAACACCTCAGATGTCTCTTAATTTTAACCAATGAACACCCTTTCAACAAAAACTATTTTCGGAATTGATACAACCACAAGCAAAAAGGTTATTCGATTGTAAGTTGTTACATTTTGTTGATTTAAGACAACATACAAGCCTGAACTCCTGATCAAAATGTTAGATTAATCTCAACCAATCGTCATTTTTGGTGCAGGTTGTTTTTTGCTTACGTCAAACAGAAACAGACCACTCATAGCATGCAATTTTGCTAAACATTGAAAACATTCCAATTTACCTGTTCTTTTACGTATGAGAGTTCCTTTAAAATCAATAACTGAACAGCCGGACTGATTGGGGACAAAAAAGACTTGCCCGAAGACTGAAGTCTATCAAATTGATGATAATTCAACATAAAAGACACCCGCAAAATGATCTCAAAATTCATTGACAACCTGTGGCGACCTCGACGAAACAAGCACCACCGTCGATTAAAACGGGCTACAACTCCCATAGTGGCAACTGAAAAACTAGAAGATCGAACGCTGCTCAGTGGGCAGGATCTGGTTGCTTTCGCGCAAGCCCTCACAGCAGCGAATGTGACACTGTATGGCGCTGCCTGGGATGCTGATACAACGGCTCAAAAAGCCTTACTCGAGGATGGCGCACAATTTCTACAGTTTGTTGAAATCACAGATGCTAATCGTGACCTGAACGCCAACGCCGCCTCAGTTGGCATTACAGACAATAATAACTGGCAACCTATTTGGACTCTTAATAATGTGGTTTTGACTGATCCTATCACAAACCTGCAAGAGTTATCCACGGCAACGGGCGTGGCCATTCCCATGTCAAATGGTCCGTTCCTCAAAGAAATTTCCGATCAGAATCTGCTTTCAGGAACCGGCTTGCATGTGGCCCTCGATGGATACGACCCAGAGAATGGCCCACTGACTTATACCGTGGAGAGCAGTAATGCGAATGTTTCCGCGCGAATCCTGACGGGAAACCGCAGTCTGCGGATCTCCGTTGAAGGTTATGGCGATATGGTCTTCGAACTCTTTGAAGGCAGAGCTTCGCGTGCAGCGGAACGAATTATCCAACTGGCTCAAAGTGACTTTTATAGTGATGTCATTTTCCATCGCATAGTCAACAACTTTGTGATACAGGGAGGTGACCCAACCGGTACCGGAGCGGGAGGCTCTATCCTGGGCTTCTTTGATGACCAGTTTCACCCGGAACTGCAACACGTTCAAACGGGCCTGCTCGCCATGGCCAAAGCCTTTGATGATACAAACGATTCCCAGTTTTTCATCACCGAAGGGGCGTCCAGATCTCTTGATTTCCAGCATACAATCTTTGGTTATCTGATTGAAGGGGAAGACGTACGGGAAGCCATCAGCAATCTTTCGGTGACCGGTGAAACTCCAAATTTTACAATCTCAATGGAAACCGTTGAAGTCTTCACAGATCTCGAAAATGCGACGCTATTTTTGACAGCAGCAGAAGGTTACAGCGGGTCTTCAACAATTACCGTCACCGTTGAAGACCAGGATGGCTTAACACAGCAACGCCAATTTCTGGTGAACGTCACGCCAGACACGATTTCCAATGTCCTTAGCGCTGCTAACGCCAACCCTTATTTGGCAGATATTCCAACTCTACAAGTCATTCCAGGACAATCGGTAATTCATCAACTGCAAGCGATCGATATTGATCTCACTGCCCCAAATGGCAATCTTGCTGAAGACATTGTTTATCTTGAACAATCGTTATTAGATTACAATGGGTTACCTGTGCCTGTCGTTGCTCCATCGGGGTTGATATATACTGTTGATTCCAATACCGGATTGCTCACCGTGAGCCCCTCTGCAGGTCTGGCGGCTGGCGCCTATCAAATCACCGTTGCCGTCGGTTTTCATCCCAGTGACATTGATTATCAGGTCGTCACTGTCATTGTCAGTACTCCTCCAGTCGCAAATGATGACTTTTTTGCGCTGCAGGGAAACACTCCCTCTCCAATAGATATTATCGCAAATGACACGGATAGTGACGGCTCAATCGATCCTGCAACGATTGAAATTGTAACACAACCCACCCATGGAACAGTGACAACCAATCCTGATGGCACCGTCAATTTTATTGCTGATGCTTCCGGCTATATGGGCGTTGATTCCTTTACTTATCGAGTGAAAGACAGTTTTGGTGCCTACTCCAATGTTGCCACTGTTAATTTCTCTCTAGCACCTGAGGGAGTGATCCTGGTCACTCTGTTAACTGATCAGATAAAGGCTGATCAAAAAGTGACACTGCGAGAGGCCATTATTGCCGCCAATTCAAACATGGCTTTTGACGCAGCGCCTGCTGGAAATGGTCCCGATACGATCATGTTTGATCCGGCACTGGACTTTTCTAATCCTCTGCAACTTTTAACTGAAATTACAATCACTGATTCTTTGACCGTGATTGCTCCCACATCACCTGAAGGAGATCCATTACTAACCATTGATCTTAACCAGGATTCACGACATTTTTCAATCAACGACGGTCTTGCCAATACACTCCAGGTCAGCCTGCAGAACCTCAAATTAGTTAACGGTCAAGTTTCTGAAAACGGGGGTTCCATTTTTAACTCGGAACACCTGGTGATCGCAAATAGCGAGCTGCTCAATAATCAATCGACCAGCGGTCTGGGCGGCGCTATTTATAACACGGGTACGCTGACTATTTTAAATTCGTTGATCCAAAACAATCGATCACTACTTTCATCGGGTGGTGCAATTGCCAGCGTCTCCGGATCCGTTTCGCTCGACCAGACGATCGTGGATGACAATGATTCTGAAGGATTTGGAGGCGGCATCTACGGCATGAATGCCGATATTTCCTTAATGAATAGTATCGTCTCAAATAATTCCAGCTTCATCGGTGGGGGGGGAGGGATCTATCAAAACGCTGGCCTACTCACTGTTACCAACTCGTCTTTAATCAGTAATACTGTAGGGAGTGCATCAGAAGGTGGTGGTATCCATGCTATCGATACGACGTCTACCATTACTGGATCGACATTCCATAATAATCAAAGTTCCGGTTCGGGCGGCGGCTTGCATCAACTTGAGGGAACACTATCAGTTCGAAACAGTACTTTCTCAGAAAACTCTGCCCTGTTTGGAAATGGTGCGGGATTACACACGGCGGCCGATACCGTTTCCATTGTGAACTCAACCATTTCCGGTAATTCCTCAGCCCAGAATGGCGGGGGAATTCATTTTGCCGATGTGCTTAATTTTACTAGTGGTATTATCAACAACAGTACTATTGCAAATAACGATGCCACTCAGGACGGAGGAGGCATTCACTCTCCATTCCAAGTAATCACTGTCAATAACACCATTATTGCGGACAATACTGCGTCCGGTTCAGGAGCCGATGTTCTCGGTTTTGTAGCTGGCAGTCACAGCCTGATCGAAAACACAAACGGCTTAACCATTCAAGGTGGTGTCAACTTCATTACCGGACAGGATCCGGGGTTACTGCCTCTGGCTGATAATGGCGGACTGACTCTAACACACGCACTCGCTTCTGGCAGTATTGCTATAGACGCGGGCGATTCTGCTTTTGATCCCAATTCATTTACACCAGCATTAACGTTGGACCAGAGAGGCTCAGCACGTGTTGCTGACGGAAATAATGATTCAACAGTTCAGATCGACATCGGTGCGTACGAAGCAGAGTCCGTGCTCGGTAGTAGTGACCTGACGGTTAAATGGCAGCCCACGAATGTCGGACCTTCAGGAATTGTGAACTCGCTGCCAGCTAATGCAGATTTTCTTGATGAATGGAATCCCGTTGTCGTCGAAATCTGGGTGAGTGTCACTAATTCCTCTGAGAATGGTTTGACGGCTGCGAATATCGATTTCCAGTTTGATGCCCAGTATCTGACTGTCGATGCCATCGAATATGGTCCTGGATTTACTGAAAATCAAACCGGTACGATCGATAATGGAGCCGGTACGATTACAGGGCTGGGAGCATCAACCAACCTGACCGGTCATGGAGCAGAAACACTAGTACTGCTGGCCCGCGTTCAATTATCCGTCAATCCTGTGCCCTTGAATGCTAACGGACAGCATATCCAAGCGGTTGCCAATCTGAATTTTCAAATTGCAAATAGTACCCTGACTTCATCGTTAGGCGATGTCACAGTAACAGAAGGAGCTGCCACCAACCTGACATTAGTTCCTGCATTGTATGATCTGAATGATAATGGTTCTATTGACTTCCGAGATCTAATACTCTTTGCTGCCGTTTATTCGAAATCTACAGGAGACCCAGAATCGCCAAATGTCTGGGCCGCTGATTTCGATCGTTCAGGAACAGTCGACTTTCGCGACTTAATCCTGCTTGCGACTAACTACGGTAAAATTCAAGGTAGCGGTGAGTTCTTTATTTATCCGTCAAACTTTTCAGATGTCTGGCAGCAAAACAATCTTGTGACATCGCAAATCAATCTACAAGAATCTCAAGCTCAAAATCTGGCACAACAAAATATTGAACCCGTTCTGAATGCTGCAAAAAATGATCTGGCAAAAGTTCATGGTGATGCAGTTCATGAAAAACTTGCTGATGTCGAAATCAAATTAGTAGAACTTCCCGGCACGCAATTAGCAAAAGCAGAACCTGAAACAAATACCATCTATCTAGATATTAATGCCGCGGGTTGGGGATGGTTCGTTGACTCTACACCGCTGTTAAATGAAGAATTTAATGAATCGCCATCTGGCATTTTTGACGCTGCCTTATTCAGCACAGCTGACGGATACATCGATTTATTAACGGTCCTGATTCATGAGTTAAACCATCTTTTAGGGCAGGAACATACTCATGAAAGCCCTGTGCTGGAGTCAGAACTGGATCCAGGAGTGCGAAAACTAGCCTCTCAAGAGAAAATACTGGAAACAGATAATTTCTTTGGTCATTATCTGGACCCGGAATTCCAGGGGATCATTTGAACACAAAATCAACCAGAACCACTTTTTTCCCATGAATTAGACCACACAAATGTGAGATATTTCAGTTTCAGACGTCCACAAGGTAATAGTCAGACTCGGATTGTCCCGCAAAACCATAAGCAACACGCTTTTTTCGGGTGATCTTTTTTATCTTTTACTTGACATCCGTTGTTTTGCTGCTG
The DNA here is from genome assembly GCF_937910335.1 of uncultured Gimesia sp. Lineage (GTDB taxonomy): Bacteria > Planctomycetota > Planctomycetia > Planctomycetales > Planctomycetaceae > Gimesia. Next base: position 11,312 of record NZ_CALEMX010000296.1, read on the forward strand.
CACAATCAGTATTTGCTTTGCCTATTTTAACATCGAATCATATATCCAGGTTGATTTGACCAGAGAACTTGATGGACTTCCGAGTCCTTCTCTCTTCAAAAAAACACATAAGTCAATAGATATATAAGAGTTAACACAACAGATTCAATGACAAGCTACTCGCGTAAAACAGCGTTTCCTGTTTTTTGCATGATATGGAAAGATACAAATGATGTTTACGAGAACTAAACGTCGTAACCAGCCAGGTCGAATTGGTTCATTTCTCAGCTACCTCCGCAAGGGCCGAGACAAAAGGCTGAGAAACCAGCGTCTGCGCTCGTTATCCAGTACGGTTTCCTCCGTGGAATTACTGGAAGACAGGACGTTACTTTCAGCAACAAATGCACTAATGAATCCAAATGTCTATAGTTCTATTGATGAGGTCGCTCCTGCACAACCAGAGCAAGTAAATACAAACCAGTCACAACAACTTCTTTCCCACCAAACATTGGCGCAATTAAAAGCAGAATCGCAATTTAACAGTTCAGAACAAGAACATTTGAACCATTTTCAGGATTTGGGACAAGTCAATATTCCAGAAGGATTTAACAGATTTTCAGCAACAGAAAATGAAAATTTGAATCAGACCGGTGTCAACGACCTACTAGGGACGGCACAATTAATTACCGGGTTTGGGACAGGGTTGGGTGATGACCCAGAACTCAATATCTCTGGTTATCTCTCCAATGCTCCTCCCGATAATTTTGCGAGTCAAGCTTTTGAAGATGATAGCTCCATTCCCCTGGCGCGCAACACGTTCATCTCATCAGGTACGCAACGACTCTTCACAGGCACAATTGGAGATAGCCTTAACGGTAGAGCCGGCACCGGAACAGGCGACTTCGATTTTTTCCTAATTTCAGGTGTGCTACAAGATGAGAGGATCTCCGTTTTTGTGGAGGATGCCACACAATTCAATGGATTGGACCCCTCGATCACAATTTATTCGAGTACGGGTCTCATCCTGAGTTCCTCAACTGCTTTTTTCAATACCAGTACACAACTCAATTTCGTCGCTCCAATAGACGGCGATTACTATGTAATGGTAGGCGGGCGCGGTACCGGGTTCCCGACAGACGCTATGGATGCGGACAGTGGTCAGGGCGTGGGCACGAATGCCTCTGCTGAAGGAGCATACAACCTCACCATTGGATTGAATGCAGTCGATATCGATTATTATTCGTTCTTTTTGGAAGCGGGTGACATTCTCGGTGCCAATGTATTTGGTGCCGGCCAGGAGCTCTCTCTTTTTGACGTATCTTCAAACACACTCTTGTTTCAATCTTCCACTTCACTTCAAGGGGCGTACCCTGACAGCAGCCCCCTGCCAGATGACGGAAATGCTTCCGGTTCATTCGTAGCAGCAACCGCGGGAGAGTATGCTGTTGCAATCACCGGCAACACCGGTCTATACGATCTCGAGTTAAAAGTATTTCGTCCCATATTAGAAACACAACTGGAAGTTGATAATGCGGTCCAGACTCTCTACATCGACTTTGATGGTGCAGAGATTGATCCCTCGATCTTCATCTCCGATTTCGTGCCTCCCTCGACAGCTACTCTCTCTCCCTTAAGCAGTTTTCTCAGCAACTGGGGACTTTCAGCAACAGATGAAGATGCCGTGATTGACGCCATACTCACTAATATTGTAGAAAATTTCGAAGATATTGGAACCTTGGGTAATAACGGTCAATTCTTCGATCCTTCCACAGGTGACATCTTCGGAAATCCCGGTGACATCATTGGGAATCCCGGTGACTATGGCATTCGGATTTTAAACAGCCGTGACAATCCTGGATTGGATGAATTCAACACTCCCAACTTCAGCCGCGTGGTGATCGGCGGTACAATCAACGAATTTGGACTTGACACCTATTTCTTTGATAGCTTTGCAATGTCTGAATCAGTTGATGTCGGAAACTTTGACACGACGGAATCCGCGGTTGTATTACTTGATTTGTTGAGTAGCAATGATCCAACCGAACAAAGATCTCTCAATAATATTCTCAAAAATTTAAACAGCAGTATGATCGATTTAATTGGTGTAGCCGTGGGAAATATTGCTTCACACGAGGCAGGGCACTTATTTGGCACATGGCATACAATAAACAATAACTCTGCTTCTCAAATTGCGGATATAGGATCATTCGTACTGAGTCGGGGCATTGGAAATATCATTGGTCTCGGCCCTGATAATTTCTTCGGCACAACTGACGATGTACCTGATGTCGACTTCGGCACCGACTTTCTGGCAGAGTTTGGAGGCCTCCAGGATAGTATTAACACTCTGGCATTCGGACTCTCAACCAGTGCCAACTTTGGTCTCGATTTTGGAGACGCTCCCACCTCTTACCCTACACTACTGGCTGATGATGGAGCACGTCACAGTCTGCAAGGCGAACTGACTCTGGGCGTCTCAATCGATTTAGAACTGGATGGACTACCCAGTGCGGACGCTTCAGGAGATGGTGCTGATGACGATGGCATTACCTTCCTCTCAAACGGAATTGCCGAAACTGATGCAGACTCTCAAATCGAAGTAGAAGCCTCAGGTGACGGGTTCCTGTCCGGCTGGATCGACTTCAATCGTGATGGTGTCTGGGATTCCAGTGAGCAAATCATTACCGATTTTGCCGTCACAACTGGCAAACAGACTATTCCGTACGACGTCCCAGGAGGAGCCGCTTTCGTTATCGGCGACACCTTCGCTCGATTCCGGCTCAGCACACAAGCGGGACTCGGCGTTACCGGATTTGCACCCGATGGAGAAGTCGAAGACTATCAAGTCAGTCTTATCCAGTCACGCGAAGGCGAAATTTATTTTGGTCCTGATAATCTTGACCCCGATTTATACGACGCCGGTGATTTGATGATGATCACCGTCAAGGATGGTGATTTGCTGGGAGCGGGTACCGTAAACGTGCTCGTAACTTCTTCCGGAGGCGATTCTGAAACGGTCGTATTGACAGAGGTTCAAGGGGCCGGTGGTACTTTTGTTGGCACAATCCAATCCTCACCAGGTATGCGTGTCCCTGGCAATGGAATTCTGGAAACGGTTTTCGAGGAAATAATCACAGCCACTTATGCAGATGAAAACACAGGAATGGGTCAACCTGGAAACTTCCTGGGTAATTTTGTGGCCTCCGGTTTGAACGACCCATTCGATCTCGTCTTTGGTCCGGATGGTAGGCTCTATGTCAGCAATGGTTTTGACAACTCAGACGACGCTGATCACAGTGTCGATCAGTTCGATGGCCAGACAGGGGACTTTATACGTTCCTTTGTGATTCCCGATTCCGGAGTACTTGAGCTCCCCAGTGGATTGGCATT
>NZ_CALEMX010000297.1 GCF_937910335.1 uncultured Gimesia sp.
TGGCGCAAATTACGTGCCAAAGCGAGGGAAGTCATCTGGGAAATGCGGGATTAAGGATCCTGCAAAAGCGAAAGCCGATCCAGATTTTTGCTCAGTGCAGGCAACTTTGGGCACGAGATTCAGAGATCGTTGAAGAGAATGACGAAGCGCAAATGATCAGAAAAGCGCTCAAACGGCTGCCTACCAATCAATCTGAAGTCGTGGTTTTGAAGATTTGGGAAGATATGACCTTTGCAGAAATAGCCAACGTGCTGGATGAATCGCCGAATACTGTGGCCAGTCGTTATCGTTATGCACTCCAGAAATTAGATAATTATCTGCGTCCCATGACGCATGAGGATATCAATGTTTGAATTTGAAGATCATCATTCACTGGAAGAACAACTCATGAAGGTGTCTTCTGACTCTGCAATTCCATTGCGAGTCAGTCACCGTCAACAAGTGCTGGATGCAGCACGGCAGGCCCGTTCCAGAAAGATCTATCAGCGAAGTCTGGTTGCCGGGGTCATGTTTTTTCTGGCCATGACATTGTTATACGGAATGCGTGATTCAGAGAGGACGCAGACCGCGGCTTCTGATCGCGGACCGGGTTGGTCGAAAGCAATCTACGTGAAAAGCAGCCAGGTATTAGGAATCTCTACAACAACTCATCAACCAGTGATCATCAAGACTGATTGGAATTCCGTGCAGGCGACTTTGAAGCAAACTGGTGAATGGGGGCTCGTCGATGCCGTCGTTCAATTTCGGAATGAGCGAGCAGGAACGATTGAGCAGATCTTTCATCGAGGCGATTAATGCAGGAGACCTTGTCCCAACGCTTTCAGGAGCAGCTTCCTGAAAAAACAGAGAACCATCCGGAATTCGTGACAGAGCTGGTTGATTTAATATTAAATCAGGCACAGGAGATGAATGCCAGCGATATTCATTTGCTGCCAACCGAAAATAAAATGCGGATGGATTGGCGGATTGACGGTGTATTACATCATGTTGCCGATTTTTCACATGAGTTGGCTCCACGAATTACAGCGCGCTTGAAAGTCATTTCGCATTTATTGACCTATCGGACGGATGTTCCTCAGGAAGGCCGGATTCGCCAGCAGGGGGAACAGGCTGTCGAAACACGGATCAGTACCTTTCCTACACTCTATGGAGAAAAGGTGGTCGTGCGGTTGTTTGTCGGTTCGGGACAATACAAACATCTGGAAAGTTTAAATCTACCCGAGGAAATTCTTGTTGAATTGAAGCGGTTGCTTACACAAACCGGGGGCGTCATATTGATGACGGGACCGGCGGGCAGTGGTAAAACAACAACGATCTACGCATGTCTGCGCGAAATCATTCGACAATCAAAAGGATCGCGCAGTCTGGCTTCTTTGGAAGATCCCATTGAAGTAGTGGTTCCCACGGTGGCGCAGTCGCAGGTGAACCCTTCGTCCGGATTTGATATGGTACTTGGTTTGCGATCTCTTCTCAGGCAGGACCCTGAAGTGATCATGGTGGGTGAAATCCGTGATCGTGAAACCGCAGAAACGGTTTTTCAAGCATCGCTTTCCGGACATTTGGTTGTTACGACATTCCATGCGGGTAGTGCTACGGAGGCCGTCAGTCGTTTGGCAGATATGGGCATCGAGCCTTATTTGCTGCGCAGCGGATTATTGGCCATATTGAGCCAGCGATTATTGAGAAGGCTTTGTACCTGTGCCCGATTTTCCCAGGCGGAGGAGGACCGTTTGGGACTGTCTGCCGAACAATGGAAAGTTCCTGTCGGTTGTGCAGACTGTGGCCAAACCGGATACCGGGGACGGATCGTTCTTACAGAAATGTTACAGCCCAATGAGGTTGATGTGGCCAATGCAATTTTAAAACAAGCTGATGCAACAGCCCTGCATCAATTGGCGATCAAATCAGGAATGCGAACTCAGTGGGATCGTGCGATCGAAGCCGTGAATCAGGGGATCACCAGTCCTGCTGAAGTACGACGGATTCTGGGAATGACACGTTTGGAGTAATGAGTGACTCTGTTATGCGATTCACGATAAAGTAAATAACCCGGCAATAAATCGTTTCTACCATAGAGAGTGTGAATATGAATTCGAGAGACGATTCTGAAAAACCCAATACAAAAGAAACAAAGTTTGAACTGGACGAATTGATCGCTTTGAACGAAGAGATCATTTCTTTGGTTCAAGCCGGGATTCCGCTGGAGCTGGGCTTGCGTGAAATGGGAAACGAACTGCCCGACCGCCTGGGTAATATCAGCGCGGACTTAGCTGATAGAATGGAGCGAGGTAGTTCGCTGGCTGAAGCAATGAATTCAGAAGGCGATCGATTTCCGAAGGTCTATCGCGTGATTGTAGAAGCGGGAATCAAATCAGGAAAATTGACAGTTGCACTGGAGGAAATGTCAAATTATGCCTGGGAGTTGTTTCATTTACGACGCCAGATCGGCATGGCAATGATTTATCCTCTGATCGTATTCAGTTTGGCGTATGGTCTGTTTCTGGTATTTCTGTTTGAAATGCTCGCGCGATTTAACATTGTGTATGAGGTATTTCGTCTGGGGGAAACCCGTCCCTTACATTATTTAAATGTCATGGAATCAACGATCGTGTATTGGGGGATGATACCACCGTTATTACTTTTTTTGTTTGTGATATTATGGATGCGGACCGGCAGTTCCCAGTTGTTGAATTTTAAAGGGACCAGCCGCCTGATTGGATGGATTCCAGGCGTACAAAAGATAGCGAATTATTATCGATACGGAAATTTTTCGGAATTGATGTCGCTTTTGATTCAGCAGCAGATTCCATTTTCAGAATCGATTGTGTTGGCGGCGGAAGCAACCGGCGATGATCAATTGGTGAATTCAGCGAATCTGATGGCAGAGCGACACTCCATGTCTCAACTGGAAACAGGCGATACGACGAAAGAATATGGCTGGCCACCTTTGTTGACCTGGTTGTTGACGACAAAAAATCAACAGTATGAATTAAGTCTGGCGTTGAAAAACGCCGCCGATATGTATCGGAGAAAAGCAACCAACTATACGCGATGGTTTAGAGTCTTGTTTCCGATCTTTACTGGAACCATTATCGGAGGCGGAGCGGTATTGTGCTATTCTCTTGTATTATTTCTGCCATTCTCCGATATGCTTAAACAATTAGCGAATCCTTAAAGTTCTCACTCTAATGTGAGTTAATCATTTTCAAAATTTATGTCAATTTGATGTGTGTTCGTTTTCAAGGGATTGAAGTCAGATGATTTGGTATCGTTACCAGGGAATCAATTCGAAAGGCAAAAACGTCTCAGGCCGTATTCATGCTGCGGACGGGGATGAAGTGGCCAGTTTGCTTCAGGACCAGGGCGTCATCATTAGACGTATTGAAGAAGATGAGGATGTAGCAGAGATGGCATATGCTGCTCCGGAAGTTTCAAAAGCGAACCATTTTTCGAATCTTTCATCGCGTGATTTTGAAGTGATTTCCGATCATCTATCTGATTTGACGCGTGCCAAGCTGCCTTTGTCCAGGGGGTTGGAAGCGGTTTCGCATGAAATCGAAAATGCACGCATTCGCTCCGCCGTTCAGAAAATGGCATCAGAACTGAATGCAGGAAATGATCTGGAAACGGTATTAGCAGATTCTAAAGCGCCGCGTGAACTCTGTGCTCTGGTACATGCTGGTACTCAATCAGGTAGAATGACGGAAATTCTGGCGGACTATGTTGCTCATACCAGGCAACTTTCAGAAATGAAAAACCAGTTATTGATGGCGCTTAGTTATCCACTAATTCTGCTCGGCTTCGCGACATTGGTGTTATTGAGCATCCTGTTCTGGATTGTGCCTTCATTTGAATCGATCTACATGGATTTTCAGGTGGAATTGCCGGCCATTACTTTAAAACTGATGCAGGCATCTCTCTTTTTGCGCACTCAATGGTGGTGGTATCTTCCTGCGGTTTTGATCTCAGTGACAGGTTGTCTGTGGTTTATCAAGACGGACATGGGTCAAGTTGTCTCGCAAAAAATTATTTATCGTTTACCTCTGGTAGGAGGTTTATTAAGTGGAATTACGGTTTCCCGTTTCTCTCATTTGCTGGCTTTACTGGTGGATAATGGAACTCCTTTTCATGAAGCCATGAAACTGTCAGGGGAAAGCTCCAGTAATTATCAAATTCGCGCAGCGTGTCGACAATTTACTCAAGCTGCTTCAACTGGAGAAGCACAATTGGCGCCTCTGGAATCATTAAATATATTCCCCGCGACTTTCTTGCGGACATTGGCAAACCATACAGGAACTTCTTCTCGAACGGAACCAAAATATTCCGTTGAAATTCTGAATGCTTTATCAGATATGTTGAACAGCCAGACCAGGGTGCGCATTACATTTTTTGCGAGTGTCGTCGAGCCGCTCATCATTATTTTCTGTGGGACACTGATGGGTTTTTTATTCATCGCCATGCTTGCTCCCCTGATTAAGCTGCTGAATATGCTCTCATAAAACTATTTACAGATTCGTGATGATTCATAAACAGTTAGAATAAGGTCATCAGAACAGATCGCGACAGTATGGATCGGAATTCAGGTTTCAAAAAGTTTTTGAGTGTTGAACATAGTCCCCTGCTCTATGGGTGTGGGATTTTTTCGATCTTTGGTCGCGTCACCTATTCACAGCAGGTGGCTTTGTTGCGTGTTCTGGCTATTACTTCAGAGAAACAGCTTCCGTTAATTGACGTGCTGGAGACATTTGCGAAAGATGTGCGAGGCCGTTGGAGATATCAAATTCTCCGACTGGTTGATTTGCTCAGAAGCGGCGTGTCACTTGCGGATGCCATTGAGAAGATCCCCACGGTTATTCCCTCGCATGCCTATTTTCTGGTGAAGGCTGGTGCAGAATCAGGCACGCTGCCTTCCGCTTTTGCATTGGCTGCGGAAACCTGCGCCGAGCGGCGCAACGACCGTGATTTTTTGCGTCCGGGAACCTGGGTTTATATCAGTACTATAGTAACAATTATGTTGTTAGTCCAAGCGTTTATCTGTTACTACATTATTCCCAAAATGAAAAAAATCTATTTTGATTTTGACATGGAATTGCCGGCTTTAACCGTGGAACTTATTCAGGCTGCGGATTGGTTCGTCAATTATTTCTATCTCTTTCCGGCGCTCGGCGTAATTATTTCCGTGCTCAGAGTTTTTCTGATCAAGTTGGGCATTCTTGAAAGAAAAGGGTATGGAAGGTCTTTTTCAGGGATTTATCCGCGCGGGAGAGCCCCCGATGTCTTACGTTTTTTACATGTTGTCACCGAATCGGGGCGTCCGTTACTGGGGGCTTTTGAAACGCTAACGCATACGACTACGAACCGATTTATGTCGCAGCGGTTTCGAGCGATCCTGGAAGATATTCGTAGAGGCAATGATTGCTGGACTGCGTTGCATGATTATAGTCTGTTGGCTCCGAGTGAAGTGCGATTGTTGCAGTCTGCACAAAGAGCCGGCAATCTGAGTTGGGCACTCAAAGCGGTCGCCAAAAGTATTGAGCGGCGTATCGATTATCGTATGGCATTGGTAAGAGAATATTTTGAACCGGCGATGATATTGGGCATCGGTTGTGTGGTGGGCGCCTTCGTAATTGGTCTGTTTTTGCCATTGGTGAGTCTCATGAATTCCCTGGCATAACGTTTTTATATTGGTTAGTACCGTGAGAAATCAAATTCGTACTAGAATGTATTTTCCATCAAAAGTCGGATTGGCGCTGCGCGAGCGGCGTGGATTCACACTGATCGAAATGATGGTCGCCGGTGTATTGTTGACAGCGGTCATGATGATCGTCGTGCCTGCCATTTTTTGGGTACATCGTGAACGCAGACAAACCGAACGCTATCAGGTCGCGATCGTTGAAGTAGAAAACATGATGGAACGAGTGGTGGCGTTACCTTTCAGTGAAGTGAAGCAGTCGACGGTAGACAAATTAGCTCTTTCAGAAAGTGCTCTGCGACAATTATCCGATGCAGATTTGAGAATTGAAATCAGCGAGCCAGATCAAGTGCTGCAAATGAAAAAAATTCAGATCCGGCTGGGCTGGAAAGATCATCGGGGACTCAATGTGGCCCCGGTTCGATTGACATCCTGGGTCGGTCTTAAGGAAAAACAGAAATGAAGCGGCGTCGCTTTTGCATCTCAATAAAACAGTATGGCATTCCACCGGGAGTTTCTCTTGTAGAGGTTGTGGTTGCGATGGGCATCGCCACGATTATGATGGGCATCAGCATGACAACGATGCATACCGTCATGCGTGCCGAGCGTGAAACGAGTAAAGCAGCCTGGTTAGGGTCGTCTTTTCATCGCTTTTCACGTCTCATCCGCTCTGATATTCATGCGGCAACCAGCCTGGAATTTCTGAAAGGGTCAACACGCAACAGTCCCGAACTGACAATTAAAAAAACGGGCGCCGAAATCGTGAAGTATCGGATAGAAGGTCACCGAATTTTTCGAGTGGTGACGAGGAATGAGCAACAGGTTCATCGGGATGGTTTCTTTTTACCGGAAGGAAGCCATGCTTACTTTTTTGAACGGAAGCGTTTGAATCAGGCGGGCATCGCCATTGATGAACCCTCACACGCGAAAAACACTCTGAAGCAGGATAAAACATCGGTCAAAAATTCTGAGATCAAATCGTCGCACAGAGATCTCGAGATTATTTCCACAATAGGTCATGACTATCGTCTGACTAACATGCAAATTAAACCAACGAAAAAAGAAACAAAATAAGCGGACAAGCAGGGTCAATACTATGCGAAGATCATCAAAATCTCGAATACAAACCAAGATGAGTGTCGCTCGGCAGGGCGCTGTTCTAGTAATTGTCATGGTTTGTCTGATGTTAGTTTCTCTTTTAATGGCTTCGCTACTGAAGTCTGCTTTATTGCAAAGACGGCAAATGATGAAAGAACAGTTTCGTGTTCAAGCGGAATGGATTTTGGAGTCGGCGCTGGAACGCGCTGCCTTACAACGCTTGAAAGATCCGAAATATCAGGGTGAGGTCTGGAAAATCAACCCCGTTGATTTGGGAACTCGTTATGCAGGGTCTGCAGAGATTACACTCAAACCAGCAGGAAAGGATGACCGCCTGATATCGATTGAGGCCCGTGTTAAATATCCTGAGAAAACAACGTTTTCGGTTACCCGAACAAAAAAGGTTGTTTTATGATCTGACCTGCAAGAGAGGATATTGGTTCTATATTAATCATACATTGTAAGCTCTTTTTTAATTTTATATATCCAGGGAATGAAAATGATGAAAGACGTTTTTACGAGATCACAAATTCGAATTCGGCGAAGCGCCAAACCGCGGGGCTTCACTTTGATTGAGTTACTGGTGGTGATTGCGATTATCGCCATCTTAATTGCCCTCTTATTGCCGGCGGTTCAACAGGCCCGCGAAGCAGCCCGTCGTACACAGTGCAAAAATAATTTGATGCAAATCAGCCTGGCGATTCAAAATTATGAAATGGCTTTCGAAGTATTACCGGCTGGTGTTTATAACCAGACGGGTCCTATTAAAAATGAGCCCGTGGGATATCACATGGGCTGGTTAGCAGGAATGATGCCCTATCTAGATCAACAGCCCCTTTTTCGTGCGATTGATTTTAAACAAAGTGTTTACGCTCCAGACAATCAGCAGGTTCGCAAGGCGCCCGTTTCCGTGATGCGATGTCCTTCAGATCCACATCAATCACTCACACGTTCTGTTGCAGAGGATAACATCGAAATTTATCAGACCAACTATGCAGCCTGCTATAACGGTGGGGATGCTCCCATTAACGTTGATAACACAGGTGTGATGTATTTAAATAGCAGTGTCAGCTATGAACAGATCACAGATGGCAGTAGCAATACCATCTTTATCGGCGAACATTTATTCAAAGAGACTGACCTGGGTTGGATGTCCGGAACGAAAGCCAGTTTACGAAATACCGGTTCTTTTAATGCTGACTTTCCAAAGAGTGCCGGAGCCTATAATCGTAAGCCCCCTCAACCTTTGCCGGATGAAGAAGCAGATGACAAGAACCAGAATCCCGTTGATCCTCTCCTCAAAGTGGGTGGGTTTGGCAGCTATCATGTCGGAGGTGCTCAGTTTGGTTTAGGAGACGGCTCTGTCAGGTTTCTCTCTGAAAATATTGATGCCGCACTCTTCGAGCAATTGGGCAATCGCGCTGATGGAAAGCTGATCATGCAAGAATTTTAAGTGAATTCTGTGTTGAGTGAATGTATCATCCACGTGGATGATACATTTGATGCACTGCTTTCAGACGGCTATGTTCTACGTGAGTGTAGATTTGCGTGGTGCGAATATTGGCGTGTCCCAATAATTCCTGGAGTGCACGAATTTCGGCACCGCCGGCCATCATGTGAGTGGCAAAACTGTGTCGTAAAGTATGCGGACTGACTTCTTTACTACATCCAATCCGAGCCGCATTTTTCTTGACGATGTTCCAGACCATGATTCGTGAAAGCTGCTTGCCGCCCCGGTTCAGAAAAAGCGACTGGTCAGTCTGATTGCGTTTCACCATCGCGGGCCGTTCATGGTTCAAGTAGGCTTCTACGGCAGCGACAGCAACCGGATTGAGTGAAACCATACGTTCTTTATTCCCTTTTCCGATGCAACGTGCGTAGCCTTCATCCAGTTTGACGGCGTCCATAGGCAGGCTCACGATTTCGGTCACACGACAACCTGTGGCATACAGCATCGCCAATATGGCGCGATCCCGCAAAGGGTAACGATCTTCTCTGCAAGGGGCCATCAGGAGTTCATTCACCTTTTCGGGGCTCAAGACTTTGGGCAAATATTTCCAGAGTTTGGGCGCGTTGAGGAGGTCAGCAACACTTTCCGCCAGGACTCCTTCGAGGACCAGATAGCGAAAAAATAATTTGATCGATGCCAGATGCCGGGCGACGGTGGTTGCCGCCAATTTTCGCCGGTTAAGTTTTCCCAGGTAGCTGGAAAGAAATCTCAAATCGACATCACTTAGCGGAAGGGGTTCCTGTTTGGCGTACCATGCCAGAAATTGAACGATATCCGAGTGGTAGGCAGAGATCGTATTGACCGCCATTCCACATTCGGCTTCCAGATAATTTAAGAACGGCTCCAGGTGTTCGCCAGGGTCTGCATGTTTGCGGGCCTGAAATTTTGATTTCGCGGGTGGTCTTTTACGTGGAGGCATGAAGCACCTTTGAAGTGACTGACGAGAATGAATCCGGTTTCAATATAACTTAGAATGTCGGCGTGGTAGCCAGCCTCTCTGATTCTGGAGGTGCAGACAATGGTCCCTAAGTTTTATCGGTGAAAAGCGATGAATGCCTTGAGTCCGAAACAGATTAGCGCAATCCCAACGGTTGTAAGGGGCAATGAGCGGCGATGAATGTCTGGCTTTCATCTGCGTCATCAAAAAGGACGTTGACCGTTCGTTTTCGGGAATAACCACTCATTCCCATGACGGTTCCAACACCATAACGGGGATGTCTGACGCGCATTCCAACGGAAAATCCTTGCGGAAGTTCGGCAGCTTCCGGTATTTGTTTCAGGAGATCTGCACCGGTCATTAAGAGAGGACGTTTCGTTATCGAGGCTTTCAATGCTTCGGTGTCAACCTTACCCTCTTTGACCGATTCAACGAATTCATCGAAATGAGATTTCGATTCGAAGATGTTATCAGTCTGGTCGTTGACCTCGACGTCAATTTCTTTCAGAAAGTCGCTGGTGATCGTCCGCCAGGGGCGCCCTCTGAGAGAACGTTCGCGTGTTTGTGTCAGGTAAAGAGACTGTTCGGCTCGTGTAATGCCAACGAAGAAGAGCCGTCGTTCCTCTTCCAGTCCTTCGCGAAATTCTTCGCGCAGGACGCGCTCATGGGGTATCAGGTTTTGTTCCACACCAACAATAAAGACAACCGGGTATTCCAGTCCTTTAGCTGCATGCAGCGTCATGAGTGTCACGCGACCAGCCGTCGCATCCAAGTGGTCAGTGGCACTGGCCAATGTGCTGACTTCCAGGAATCCTTCCAGGTTCGTTTCTTCACCGTAGATTTCGTCGTATTTCCGTGCCGTTGATACTAATTCATTCACATTGGAAATTCGCTGTTGATCTTCTTCATTGGGGCTTTCTTTCCAACTGTCGATCAAGCGGGTGCTATCGATGATCGATTCCATCAGATGCGCAACCGATCCGGAATCGGCCATTGAAAAACCGGAGATCATTTTTGCGAATCGCGCGACCATTGTTGCGGCACGTTTGGAAAGTTTAGGGCAGTCTGCAGCTTGATGAGCGGCTTCCAGCAGGCTGATCTTTTTTTCATCGGCCCAGCGCATCAGTTTATTTTGTGTCGTTTTGCCGATACCTCGCAACGGTTTATTTACAATTCGAGAAAATGCCACTCGATCATCCGGGTTGTTGATCAATTTCAGATAGGATAGTAAATCCTTCACTTCTGTTCGTTCATAAAAGGCGACACTGCCTGCCAGTTGATAGGGGATTTTATGTCGCGCTAATGCCAGTTCCAGTTCTCTGGAAAGCGAATTCACTCTGTAAAATATGGCAAAATCCGTGTATTGAAAGTCACCCTGATCGACGGCATTACGAATTCGAAGTGCTAATTCGTTCGCTTCATGGCGTTCATCGGAAAAGCAGAGTAGTTCAACCGGAGTTCCTTCTTTATTTTCCGTGAACAGCGCCTTGGCTTTGCGTTTTTGATTATGTGATATCAAATCGTCAGCTACTCTCAGGATTGCTTTTGTACTGCGAAAGTTTTGTTCTAATCGAACAGTTTTACAGTCTGGAAAATCTCGTTCAAATTGCAGGATATTGGCAATTTTTGCGCCTCGCCAACCATAAATGGATTGATCAGGGTCACCGGTTACACAGAGGTTGCGCGTATTTAATGAAAGCCCCATTACAATTTGGTATTGCGCCAGATTCGTATCCTGATATTCATCCACCAGTATATATTGATATCGTTCGTCCAGAGTCGCGCGTAATTCAGGGGAACTTTTTAAGAGACAGGCAACGTGCAACAGCAAATCATCAAAGTCCACTGCATTTGATTCCAGTAAGAGTCTTTGATAAACCGGATAGACGCGCGCTGCGACCGCCTGCAGATGATTCCCAAATGATTCCTGATAGGCTTCTACAAATCGTTCTGCAGTGATCAGGTCATTCTTCGCGCGGCTGATCATTGAGGCAATTGTGGATGGATTATAGGTGACAGTATCAATATCTAACTCATGTAGAACATGACGAATTAGTTGGTGTTGATCTGTCGTATCAAAAATGGAAAAATTGCTGTCGAGGCCCACCGCGTTTCCGTATCGTCTTAGAATTCGAACACAGAATTTGTGAAAGGTAGAAATTTCTACGCGTGAATTCGGAATCAATTCCCGAACACGCTCGCCCATTTCGTCTGATGCTTTATTCGTGAATGTGATCCCTAAAATTTGATGTGGAGGAACCTGAGCGTGGATCAGCGAAGCAATCCGATGAGTGATGACGCGTGTTTTTCCTGAGCCGGGACCGGCGAGTACCAATAAGGGGCCTTGATGATTTGATACCGCCGCGTATTGCGCGGGTGTCAGGACCTGCTGGAAATCCAAGAGTAAATCCTTGTTCGTCTTTTTAAGGGGATTCAGTATTAGAAATAAACAATGTACGTTGCCTGCGCTGAAATTCCAAATCGAACAACTTAATATTCATCTCATTATACATGCATTTCTTCTAACACTCTGTGGCGGGCTCTCGTTCATTATGAATCAAAGTATCCGTATTTTGGTTTAGGCAAGAAATAGTGAACGGTTGTATGTTTTGTTAATGTTGCGAATTCAAGTTGCTTTGGTTGATTGCACAATATTTGTGGGTCCACTAGACTGCGCAGAGGTGGTCTGATGATGCACCTTGATATTTTGTTGAGCGAACCTTGAACTTTGACTTTTCCAATTTCAGAGTATGGGTTGTTTGGCGAGATTATTCGGCCAGGAACTTCACCACCTTGAATGTACAAGAAAACTGTAATAGCCGGAGATTAATTTTCGAACCTGCGTATTTAGCAGGGTTTTGCAGAGTTCGATGCTTTAATAGTTGAATGGCGGGGATGATGTACGAATTCAACACACATTCCTTGTCAGTAAATGACGATAAATAATTTTACAACGGTAGTCTCACCTCTACTCATTTGTAACGCGGACCAAATCTGTCCGGTGTTCTGATTATTCGGTGACCATCGTTTTTCGAATCCCTTTGTCGACGGAGTGCGATCAGACATGCTTTTCAAGGAACCTCAACCATCCAGAAAAAATCAAAAGTTTTTTGGCATGGTCAGTTTTGCCGTTTCAGGTATTACCAGTTTAATGTTGGTTGCTACAACCACGATGGCTGTTGAAGTCAAAAAGGCCCCGCCAAAGGAAGTCGGGTTACAAGGAATTCTGCCTGCCGAAGTTCCCGAGGATCTCGCTGAGACTCCCGAAGATTTGGAAGGGAAATGGGCCAAATGGGGCGATCAGGTTTCTGATTTGCTGGGCAAATTGTATGAATCAGATTTAAATCTGGCACAGCAAAAACAGACATTGGGTGCCCTGCAGGCAAAAATTAAAGAAGCAAAAGGTCAGGCAAATCTGGCGGAGTTCACCAGTCGTCTGGAACGACGGGTTGAAATCGCTGATGCTGTACTCAAAACCTTGGGACAAAACCTGGGAACCGTCAAGGCTGCTCAAATCAAGTCAAAACAAAATGAGTTGGCCGCGGCAGTGAAAGCGTTAACAAAATATCTGGACACATTGCAGAATGGTAATGGCTGGGTCGATTATCTGCAGTTAAAAGCACTGCAAAAGGAATTAAAAAACAGTTACTCTGAAGTCGAATTAAACGATTTATTAAAATCCTTGAAAGCACAATTTCAATCTCGTGGTGCACTGAAAGATACAGAGCAGCGTAAATTTTTTAACCAGAAACAGTTCAAAGACCTGGAAAAATCAGTCAATGCCTTTCTAGCTCAATCAAAGCCGGGTGCAGCCAAGGTGAATGTCAGTAAAGTTCGTCAGCAATTGAAATCGCTGGTGAGTAACCTGGAAGAATATGAAGCCACCCAAAGCAGTCATAACGCGTTTGAAGCGCGTAAAGCTTACGCTTTGTTACGTCAGGAACTGGAAGGCGGTCTGGGATCATTAACGAGTGCCCTGCGAAATGGTTATTTTAACTATAACCTGCGAGTTATGGTTGCTGAAGACTTTGTTAACCGTCTGATCAGTGATAGTACTTCTGAAACAGGCCCTGTCGTTGATTGCATTCTGGGAGCTTATGTCACAGGAAATCAGGCAACCACGACGGAAATCGGAGTCGATTTCAAGCCCAGTGATACTACATTGCGGTTCGATTTGACACTTTCTGGTGTCACAAACAGTTCGACCTCTGGTACAACAAGCCAGGCAACGATTTATACTGAAGGTCATCACGAGTTCTGGGGTGGCAAAGAAGTCAGTTTCGACGGAGATCTCTTCGTAACTCAGCCAGCCTGGGTGAAAGTTGATGCCAATAACACAACTGTCGGAGCCAGCACGAAACTGGACAGAGTGCCGCTGTTATCAAAACTGGGCCAGAAGATGGCCTACCGTCGTTCCGATCAGTTGCGAGGCGAATCGGAAGCAATTGCCGCTCAACGTGTTCGTGATCGGGTTCGTCCTCGTTTTGATGAGGAAGTAGATGGAAGAATTACCCAATCCAATAAAAAGGTGGGTGGTGAACTCAATAAGCGTCTGAGAGATAACGGCCTGTTTCCTTCAGCCCGCAGTTTTGCTTCGACAGACAGCCATCTTTACATTCGGACTCGTTTGATGGATACCGGTGAATTGGCCGCCAACTCGCCGCCACTTAACATCTCTGCAAAAGATAGCGTAGTTCTTCAGTTGCATGAATCTGTAATGAATAACAGCCTTTCACGAATGGGTCTGGAAGGCCGCAAAATTTCGGATCAGGACTTGATGGCCGAGTTTGAAAATTCGCTGGCCGATGTTTTGGGTCGAAAAGTGAAACTGGAACGACCTCCCGTTGATCCCGACAAAGGTCCCAATATACTAGCCTTTGATAAAAAGGATCCGATTCGGATTGAAATCAGCGACAACACCTTGAACATCATTCTGCGTTGTGGTTTCGAACAAAAAGGCGAGACAGCAGTACCGACTCAGATCATTACAGTCCCTCTGAGTTTCAAAGTTGCAGGGGACAAGATTCACGTGACACGTGGAAATGTCAAGTCGTCTGCTCTAGTGAAGCCGGAACGAATTGCAGCACAGATTGCTCGTGCGGGTGTCGTTCGCAACAAGATGGAAAAGGCATTTCCGAATCGTGTGGAAAATGCTCAAGTGAAAGCGAAACTGGAAAATCGGAATGTTTATCTGCACATTACCGGAATCGAACCGAAAGATGGCTGGTTAACTTTAACTATTGGAAACGATTTGACAGTTGAAAAACATGATGCCGTTCCACCTCCTGTGGAAAAAACAGCATCAGTGAAATAAGCTGAATTGAAAATGGATTAAGAAATAAAAAGAGGCGAATCAATCGATTCGCCTCTTTTTTTATGTAATGTGTAGTAGCCACTACTTTTCCTGACAGTAGTATCCCAACTTCACACGTTT
>NZ_CALEMX010000298.1 GCF_937910335.1 uncultured Gimesia sp.
CGTAAAATTCCGCGCGTACTCACTTTCGGGACACCCACTAACTATAAACTGACTGCATCTAATCATTTTAAATATCCCGAAAGGGCATAACTGAAGATCCATCTGTTAAAAAGGTCTCGTGAATGGTAAAGAACCATTCAATTCGAACCGAGACCAACTCATTTTACTCTTAGATACCGACATAGCTATCCCGTTCATACAGGATTCATCAATTTCGAAACTCTTTTCCTGAAGCAGATAATCATGCCAGGGCCCGCTTTTTCATTTAATCACCATCAATCAAAGAATTTATAAATCTTGATTATTAAAAAACAATACAGGACATACAGTTCAGAAATCCCATCGTTTAGCGAGCAAATTCAGTTTACAATACGCTTTACAAATATTTTCGAAAATTCAAAGAATGCATATTTCAAGTACAGCAGACATACTGCACAATGAACAATATAATTTATTATCTGAGAACCCCCGACTTCCAAAACGATTGGGAAGTCGATGCAGATTCGCTCCTGTCCAGGGAGCGTACTGCTCTAACCTCTTTTTCTATTTACTCCTGATGGATACGCCATGAATTACCGTCTCGCCCTGTCTGCGATCTGCCTCTTTTTGTTTATTAATGTAACATCCTACGCTGACGACAAGGGCTTCACCCCTCTGTTCGATGGTAAAACACTCGATGGCTGGATCCAACATGGGGGAACTGCCAAATACGAAATCGTTGATGACACAATCGTCGGCACATCAGTCCCCAAAACATCCAACAGTTTCCTTTGCACCAAGAAATTGTATGGTAACTTTGAACTGCAGGTTGAGTATAAGGTTGACCCCCTGTTGAACTCGGGAATTCAGATCCGCAGTCAGGTTTTTGATAAAGACAAAGTCGTTAAAATAAAGGACAAAAACGGAAAAGAATCGAAAAGAAAAATTGCAGCCGGGCGCGTACACGGTTATCAAGTCGAAATCGATCCGTCAGACCGAGCCTGGTCAGGCGGAATTTACGACGAAGGTCGCCGAGGCTGGTTGAATGATCTCTCCAAAAACGAACCGGCTCGCAAAGCCTTTAAACAGAATGAATGGAACCATTATCGCATCGTCTGCCGAGGTAACTCGATCAAAACCTGGATCAACGGTGTTCCCGCCGCTGATCTCAAAGACGGACTGACACCCAAAGGATTCATTGCCCTTCAGGTTCACGGCGTGGGTAACCACCCCGAAAAAGTCGGTAAGCAGATTGCATGGCGAAATATCAAAATCAAAGAACTGCCAGCAAAAAAGAACGCTAAGCCAAAAAAGCCACCAAAGCAACGGCCGAAACAGACCGTAGGATCAGCCATCGGTGGCAACAAGGCAACTCCCATTAATCGCATCAAAGCAGCAAAAGGATTTAAGGTCGAGTTGCTCTACTCCGTACCCGGTCTGGATCAGGGTTCCTGGGTCAATCTTTGCACCGATGATAAAGGACGGATTCTCGTTAGTGATCAATTCGGTGAAATGTATCGGATTACGCCGCCGCCCGCAGGAAAACCTGTTACCCCCGCTACTATTGAAAAAGTGCCAGCTAAGATTCGAGCCGCGAACGGCATGGTCTGGGCTTTCGGAGCGCTCTATGTAGGTGTCAACGACTACGAGCAAAAGATTCCCTCTGGCCTGTACCGGATTACCGATAGCAACGGCGATGACCAACTCGATAAAGTCGAGTTACTTCGCGAGGTTCAATCAAAGAGCGATCACGGCGTTCATGCCCTTATGCCAACACCAGATGGCAAAGCGCTTTATCTGATCACCGGTAACAACACAATTCCACCCGAACTGGCAAAGAGTTCTCCCGTACGTCGCGTATGGGGTGAAGATCATCTGTTGCCCAGCATGCCCGATGGGCGTGGTCATAACCGAGGCGTCCTGGCACCCGGAGGCATCGTATATCGTGTGTCTCCTGATGGGAAAAAATTCGAAGCCTACGCCTCCGGATTTCGGAACATTTTCGACGCCGCCGTCAATCGTGAAGGCGAGCTGTTCACATACGATGCCGACATGGAATACGACTTCAATACACCCTGGTATCGTCCCACTCGAATTTGTCATGTTACCAGCGGAGCAGAATTTGGCTGGCGAAATGGTGCAGGAAAACGCCCCCCCTTCTATGCTGACAACCTGCCCGGAGTACTCGACATTGGCCCCGGATCTCCGACAGGAATGACATTCGGCTATGGAGCAAAGTTTCCCGCAAAGTACCAAAATGCTTTGTATGCACTCGATTGGAGCTGGGGCAAACTCTACGCCGTCCATCTGAAACCAAGCGGTTCTTCATACACGGCCACAAAAGAAGAGTTTGTCACAGGAGCACCACTGCCCATCACCGATGCCATCATCCATCCCCAGGATGGCGCAATGTATTTCACAATTGGCGGACGACGCGTACAATCGGGTCTATACCGCGTGACCTATGTCGGCGACGAATCCACTGCACCCGTTCAGGATACACCTTCAACAAACGAAGCACGAAACACGCGCCATTCTCTGGAAGCGTTTCACGGCAAGCAGGATCCAAACGCAATCAAAATCGCCTGGCCTTACCTGTCAAACAAAGATCGCTTCATTCGGTTTGCAGCGCGAACAGCCATTGAACATCAACCGACAGAGACTTGGGCTGACAAAGCTTTAACGGAATCCGATCCAGCCAAACAGGTCGAAGCGTTACTGGCACTGGCGCGCGTCACGGGCGTCTGCCCGCAACACCGAAAGGAACAGACTCCCGCAGTGGATACCGCCATGCGAGATAAACTGCTCTCAGCGGTCATTTCTATCGATGCTGCTAGTTTGAAATTACCACAACAGCTCACACTGCAACGAGCAACACAGATCATTCTCAACCGATTCGGACGCCCCGATGATTCTACGGTTCAAAAATTAATCGACCGTTTTGATCCGCTTTTCCCTGCCAAATCTACAGAGTTAAATTGGCTATTATGCGAAACACTGGCCTGGCTTCAGTCGCCGACTGTCGCGAAAAAAGCCATGGCGCTCATATATGCCGCTCCCGCTCAGGAAGAGCAAATGCAGTATGCACGATCCATTCGGATGCTCAAAGCCGGCTGGACACCGGAACTGCGCACAGCATACTTCAACTGGTTCCTGAAAGCGGCCAATTATAAAGGTGGTGCCAGCTTCGAAAAATTTATTCAATTCGTGCGTGATGACGCGGTCGCATCCCTCAGTGAATCAGAAAAGAAATCCATGACGGAACTTCTTGCGAAAAAGCCAGTCAAGAAATCAGTCCTTGAGAACTTGGGCGAAGTCTTTGCCGGACGCCCCGAGACGAAATGGACTCTCGACGAACTCTCAGGGCTAGCCCGCACAGGACTGAAGAAGCGAGACTTCGTTAATGGCCAGAAAATGTTTGCAGCCACCGGATGTTATGCCTGTCACCGCTTTGGAAATCAGGGCGGCATGACCGGACCCGATCTGACATCCGCAGGCCGGAGGTACTCTCCACACGATTTACTGGATCAGGTAATCAATCCTAGCAAAGTGATCAACGAACAGTTTTCTGCAATCTCGGTTGTGACAGATGACGGCAAGGTTCACACCGGCGTCGTCGTAAACCTCAATGGTGATTCAATCATGCTCAGTACTGACCTGACCGACCCCAATAAACAGGTTCGAATTGACCGCAAAACCATTGACGAACTGGTCGTTTCGAAAACATCACCCATGCCAGCCGGACTGTTCAATCGCATGACCAAAGACGAAATCCTCGACCTGATCGCCTACCTCATCAGCGCCGGCGATTCACAGCATGATTTCTTCAAAGACTAAACACGATCACGATTGAGACTACAATCAAAAGTCTCGTCACCTGACATCAAAGACTGCCAACTCAAAATGAGTCTGAGAAGGAGTTGGTGGTATTTGATCGAGGGCAACGACTACTTCGTCGACGCAGAGTCACTCAACCGTTTGAGCGGAACCTTGAGAAAATGTACGCCGTCTCTGTTCATAAAAACGGTACCAATATTCTGGTCATCAATTTGTACCGTACGCGCTGAATAGTAACGGGCTGTCACAGCAGTCTTCGGCAGTAAAATCTTCGTGCGACTCGTATCCCAGCTCTGACCATCATCCGCCGACAGGTTATATCGCATACCCAGATTCTGGTTGCCGATACCCCATGTAACCAGAACGCGCCCATCGGAAAGAGCCGTCAGATACCGACCTTCGGCGTTGTCACGCTTGTCTGGAACCGCGGGAAAATTTTTAATCAGCTTCCATCGCTGTCCGTTATCAGTGGAATGCAGTAGAACAGGCCCCATCGCCAGAAGCGAACCCGTCGCCGTGCGCACAATTTGCTGGAACTCGTGCTGAGTTCCATCGGGTCCAATAACAGGGAATTTCGTGAGCGTTCCACTCTGCGGAGAATACAGTCGCGGCGGCCCCACACGTAACGGCAACAACCATCTACCCCCACTCCATGGCAGCACGTTATGACGAACCGCGCCGAGATGCGTGCCGTCAATCGGGCCAATCAGATGTTGCTCACTCCAGCTCCGCCCCTGATCATCGCTCAAACTGTAAAGTAACGCCCGCTCGTAATAGCCATCTTTAGCTTTATCGTCGGCAATATAATTCCACGTCACCAGAGTACGACCGTCAGCCAGAGTGTCGACAGTCCCGGGATAGACTTCGAATTTCTTCACCTCTCGAATGGAATCGGGCCGCTTCGCGGACGTCGAAATCGGCTTGGGGCTTGACCAGCTCACACCCTGATCCGACGAACGAGAACACATCAGCACGTTCGCCCCCTTATAGACCACGATCAACGTGCCATCGCCGGACCGACAGATTGATGGATGAATATGACCACCAATCCGTTTCGCAAGAATCGATACGAACGGACCATCCGCCCGCACAGATTGGCAAAGCAACAGTATCAGGACCGCAGCAAATCGTAGTCTCTGGTGAGAGTGTGTCATTTCATAATCCTTAGCAAATAGACCCACAATGAATCGACAGCGTCTTTAGTCAGAATAAGCTCTTCATTGAGAACCCGCCATTCTATTCGTCTGACTTCATGAATTCCAGTTATCTATTTTCAGTATGCTCCTGCCCTACCTCAATAAAGATCATCAGTCGTCAAAGAACAATCAGAACAACCACAAATACTACCCAAAAACCAGGGCTCACAACAAAAAGCCACAACAAAAAGAATAGCACGAAGCCAGTTTTGTTGGTGTGTATCAACACTCTTTAGAAACTCACGAGCTCTTCATTCGTTCTTTATAGTTTCTAACTAGACTGCGAAAAATTTGATACTGAAAGCAAGTTCTTCCCATAGATGCCAAAACACCCCATAGGAAGTAACTGCACAAAAAATGATTTAACACCAGATTGAAATGATAATCCATATTAAGTTTAGAGGAAAAAATGATGAAGAAACGAAAAGGTTTTACATTAATCGAACTCCTGGTGGTGATCGCGATCATCGCAATATTAATCGCTTTACTCTTACCCGCAGTCCAGCAGGCACGCGAAGCAGCTCGTCGTAGTAGCTGCAAAAATAATCTAAAACAAATCGGACTCGCTCTACACAATTACCACGAAACTCATAATTCCCTCCCACCGGGCAGTATCGTCCAACTCAATTCAGCCGGAACCACCTACAGTGGTCATGGCTGGACCTGGCACGCAACCATTTTGCCCTACATCGATCAGGCACCACTTTATAACCAAATACAAGGGCCCGGCTCCAGTGGAATGGGCGCTGAATCGGGTGGTTCTACCAGCACCAAACAACGTTTGGCTGGCAGAACAGCCATTTCTGTTTTTTGGTGCCCTTCACAGCCAGATGCAAGAAAAGGAGTTCAAAAAGATTTATACGCCACATCCAATTACAACGGTAACATGGGAACCCTCATTGGTAGCTCTGGCGACAATTGCTACAGTGGCGGGATTACGACAGCACCACAAATGGCGGCTACCGGCGGATGCATGGGTGCGGATGGCATATTCTTCATCAGCAGTGGTGTCAAATTCCGTGATGTCACCGATGGTCTCTCTAACACCATCTTTGTCAGCGAAGTCATCGACTCGGGTGGTGACTCTAGCATGCCAGGTGGTGCGGGCAGTGACCGTAAGCACTGCTTCTCTGGTGGGGCCGATTCTAATCCTCCCACTGAAATGACCGAATACCTCATTGCAGCAGAAAGCAATGACCCCATTAATTCTTATGGCGAAGAAGCAGCCGGCAGCTATCACGTCGGCGGGGCACACTTTGTATTTGGCGATGGCAGAGTACGATTCCTCTCTGAAAACATCGACATGACACTCTATCGTGCCCTCAGCACACGTGCAAAGGGAGAAACCCTGGGCGAATTCTAATCGGAAGGCCAATATCAAACTGCGTCATTATCGAACGACGCAGTTTTTAGAGTAATCGGATTCATGCCAGATCTATGAATTCCAATGTTTGAGATCAATACAAAAATAACGAAAGCTGACCAACAATGGATAATAAAATAAACAATTTTTTGCTCATTACATCTATGACTCTCTGTTTGACCTTGTCAGGCTGTGGCGGAGCAGAAAATGATCAGCCCGATTTAGGGTTGGTCAAAGGAATCGTATCCCTGGATGGAAAGCCACTGACCGGGGCATCCATCTCATTTTTACCAGACGCAGGTCGTACCGCATCCGCAAGAACAGACACCAATGGCTACTATGAATTAACCTATATCAGAGACACACCCGGATGCAAATTAGGCCACAACAAAGTCGTCATCACCACGTTAATGGAAAATGCAGAAGACGACAGCGCGCTTGAGGGAGATGATGCCAACACGAAAGTCAAACCTGTAAAAGAAACACTTCCGTCAAAATACAACACAAAAACCGAACTTGAGGCAATCGTTAAACCAGGGGAAAACAACTTTGATTTCAAGCTGACCAAATCAGGAAAGTAATTCACAAGAACGCCAAATATTCGCCAACAACAATCAATCGGAGAATCTTTCTATATGGCGGCACCAAATGAGGATCACATGGAAAACAGATGCAACAAAAGCGAAAAGAGACTTGCCAATAAGCCAAAATCCAGGAGAAAGGGTTGTCTCAGGGGAGGACTTGGGATTAGAATTGATATTCTACCTTTATTAACCCCCAAAGCCGATGCTTTATAGATCGTAAGATCTCCTGCAAACTGCTGATGTCACTCTTCCTAAAATAAGTGTAACATCGAGACCAGCTTAATTTTTTAACAACTGGTCATCACAACCTCCCAGGCGTCGGCTGGATCCAACAGACTGAAAGTCAGTTTTCGGAATGAATCACCGGCGATACCATAGCACGATCATCACAACATTTTATTTCGCGCTGATGGCATCCACTCAAAATGCTCTCAGTGCGGAACCTGTGAACTTCATCCGCGATGTTGCACCCATCCTCCAACGCCATTGCCTAAGCTGTCACAATCAACGCGTTCGAATGGGAGAACTCTCTCTGCATTCGGCTGAAGCCCTGGTTAAAGGGGGAGAAAATGGAGAAGTCCTGGTTCCACGCGATCCGGAATCCAGCTATCTAATGGATCTTGTGACGGAGTCAGATGGCGCAGCAGAGATGCCCAAAGATGAATCGCCGCTCAACAAAAATGAAATCGCAACCATTCGTCAATGGATCACTGAAGGCGCGACTTGGCCAAAGGATCTCATCCTCAAGCCACCAGTCCTCTGGTCAATGAAACCGCTACAACGCCCCGCTATTCCTGCGGACTTCAGACCCACGCCGCAATTTCGCATTCGAAGTCCCATTGATGTATTTGTCGCTGCTCAACATCAGAAAGCCGGGATACTACCGGCGCCCCAGGCAAATCGTCGGACTCTCATTCGACGTTTATACCTGGATCTCGTGGGCTTACTCCCCGCACCAGAAGTTGTCGAATCGTTTATTGCAGACAAAGACCCACTCGCTTATGAAAAGCGCGTCGACCAACTCTTGTCTTCCCCACATTTTGGTGAACGCTGGGGACGTTACTGGCTAGACCTTGCACGATACGCTGACAGCGACGGCTATCTCGGCGACAGTATGCGACCCCATGCATGGGTTTATCGTGAATGGGTCATTAATGCGATCAACAAAGACTTACCCTTCGACCAGTTCACCATCGAGCAATTAGCAGGCGACCTGTTAGACAAACCAACAACGTCGCAAAAAATCGCCACCGGATTTCACCGCAACACACTCAGCAATACAGAGGCCGGCGTCGATCTGGAATTGTATCGCACGAAGGAAATCGTAGATCGCGTGAATACAACCGGCATGGTCTGGCTCGGTTTGACACTCGGATGCGCTGAATGTCACGATCATAAGCATGACCCCATTTCGCAGAAGGAATTCTACCAGCTCTATTCATTCTTTAACAATGCCATTGAATCCAGCGTGAAGGTACAAAATCCCTGGGAGGCTGAAGAGTACGAACAGGCCATGCAAAAGTGGCAACCCGCCTATGATCAACTACACGCTCAACTCAAATCTTACGAAATCCAAGGCATCACAGATAAACAACGCGCAGAGATGACAAAGATCATTACTGCCTACAAAAAATCAACCGACTTGAAGAAGCTTGCCAGTTTCTACCAGACAAAAAAAACCGGCTGGGACAAAATCAACTCGAAACTAGATCAACTTCTCAAAACAAAACCGGCGAAACCATCGACCAAAGCTCCCAGCTTCACCGAGCGAACAAAGGATCGGCGTGAAACCTTCATCCATGTCCGCGGCATCTACAATCGCCCCGGCGAAAAAGTAACACCGGGCACACTTTCAGTTCTTCCTGAATTAATATCGAAAAACAAGAACCTCAATCGACTGGATTTCGCAGAGTGGCTGTTTCAGGAAAATCATCCAATGACCGCACGCGTCGCCGTCAATCGCATCTGGCAACAACTCTTTGGTCACGGAATCGTAGCGACTCCCAACGATTTCGGCACGAAGGGAGAAAAACCGACACACCCCCACCTCCTCGATTGGCTTGCGGTCGAGTATCGAGAACGTCAATGGAGCCGCAAGGCCATGATTCGCATGATCGTTTTGTCATCCACCTACCAGTTATCATCGGCAGCAAACGCAAGCCCGAACAACAAGGATATAAATAACCAACTTCTATGGCGCCAAAACAGTTACCGCGTCAATGCAGAGATCGTGCGTGACATTCACCTGACAGCCAGCGGACTACTTGACCGCACGATAGGTCGTCGCGGCATTAGACCACCACTTCCAGCGTTCGTAACCGATGTCGGACGTAGTGTAAAATGGCCAGCCAGCCAGGGAAGCGAGCGTTACCGCCGTGGCATGTATATCGTCTTCAAAAGAACCGTCCCCTACCCGATGCTAATGACCTTCGACGCACCCGACGCCACCGTCTCCTGCAGTCGCCGCGAACGCTCGAACACACCGCTGCAGGCACTCACACTATTGAACGGCCCCATGTTTTATGAATGTGCTCAGAAGTTGGGACAACAGATGATCAAGCAGCATCCCAACAATCTTCCAGCCGCCATTCAGGAAATGTTCATGCGATGTTTCTCTCGACCAGCCAGTGATCAGGAATTGAAATACCTCAGCGCCGCCTATTTCGATCTGCTTCAACTAGCCGAAAAACAAAGTAAAGAAACAAAACAATCAGAGCCTCCCCAACTCACTGCAATGATTCAGATGGCGCGAATCGTCATGAATCTGGACGAGTTTATCACACGAGACTGAATATGATTCCCGAACAGTTTAACAATCAAACAGACGAACTTGCCGCACTAAATCGGCGCCGTTTTTTCGCCACCAGCGCCAGCGGATTGGGAACCTTGGCACTGGCATCCTTGATGAAACAGGATGGCTTATTCGCCAGCGATCCGACCACACAACTCTCACATATCGCACCACGCGCGAAACGTTGCATCTACCTCTTCATGGAAGGGGGGCCGAGCCAGATGGATTTGTTCGACCCCAAACCAAAGCTAAATGAATTAGACGGGCAACCCATGCCCGAATCGATTTTGAAAGACATTAAGTTCGCGTTCATCCAGAAAGAGGCCGCCCGGTTAATGGGCAGCCCGCGCACATTCCGCCGCTACGGCGAATGTGGTATGGAACTCTCCGACTTATTGCCTCACCTAAGCACATGCGTAGACGACATCGCCATGATCCGCTCCATGCATTGCGAGCAGTTCAACCATCTACCCGGCCAACTCATGATGCTCAGCGGATCCGATTTACAAGGCCGACCGACGCTGGGATCATGGCTCAATTATGGCCTGGGCAGCGAATCACAAAACCTGCCGGGTTACGTCGTGCTTGCAACACTAGGACGTGGCTTACCCGGCGGTGCATCCAGTTGGTCAAGTGGATTCCTACCCTCTCAATACGCGGGAACCCTGTTTCGTAATCAGGGAAGTCCCGTATTAAATCTGGCAAACCCAACAGGGCTCTCATCCCAGGCCCAACAACGCAGCCTGCAAACCATCAACGAATTGAACGGCCTGCGCTTTGATCAAATTGGGAACCCCGAAATTGCCAGCCGCATCAAAGCCTATGAACTCGCATTCCGCATGCAGCAGACCGCACCAGAACTACTAGACCTCTCAGGAGAAACAAAAACGACCCTCGAAGAATACGGTGTCACTCGTGAAGATAAGTCAAAAACGAATACCGGCTTCATGGGCTCCTATGCAAGAAACTGTTTGCTTGCCCGCCGCATGGTGGAACGGGGCGTACGCTTTGTAACACTGTTTCTATCAACCTGGGATCACCATAGCTCCCTGGACAGCGGCTTGAAACGTTATACTCAAATCTCAGATCAACCAATCGCCGCATTACTAAAAGACCTCAAACGCCGCGGACTCCTGGATGAAACACTGGTCGTCTTCGGAGGCGAATTCGGCCGTACCCCCTTAGGTGAAAACCGAGCCAATTTCAAGAAAGTCACAGGCCGCGATCATCATCCCTATTCCTACAGCATGTGGCTCGCCGGCGGTGGAATCAAAGGCGGTCAGGTCATCGGCGAAACAGACGAAATCGGCTGGGGCGTCACCAAAGACCCCGTCCACGTGCATGATCTTCACGCCACCATCTTGCAACTGTTTGGCCTCGACCATAAAAAACTGACCTACCAGTTCCAGGGCCGCGATTTCCGTTTAACAGACGTTTCCGGAAACGTAGTTGAAAAACTACTGGCCTGACAACTGAAATTCAAAATGTAACAATCGCCCCCGTCTGAGACGACTCAGTAGCAGCAGCCATCCAGGCCACAGCCGCACAAGACTCAGCCGGTGTAATCCGATCGGGCCTTTCCCCTTTTCGTACGCACTTAGCAAAGTAACGCAGCTCCTCCTGCAACACACCAAAGTAGTTACCAAAAGGACGCGGCCAATACATCGTATCCGGCATCTTAACGCCGTTTGCATCATGAATCGCCAGACCAGCCTCCCCGCAGTTAATATACAATGCTCCCTCCGTCCCAAGAACTTCCAGTCGAGCATCAATCGTATAAGGCGTTTTTTCCGGCAAATGCCACACCGATTCAACGACAGCCACCGCCCCGTTATCCAGCCGCGCAATAGACCAACCACCATCAGGATATTTATTCTGACCCGGATGCACCTCCTGAGCATACACGGTCGACACCTTCGCCTGACTGAACCAGAGCATCAAATCCGCGTCATGAATCCCATCACCCATCAAAGCCGAAATATCATCCAGCACCGTTTTACCAATTTCTTTGGAAAGATTCCGTCGGGCATGCATCGAAATAATCTCACCAATCCGCCCCTCTTCAATCGCCTGCTTCGCCATCGTCACGCGCGGATCAAATCGGCAAATATGTCCCACCATTAGAAAACCGGTCGCTTTACTGGCCGCCTCAACAATCTGTTCACAATCCTCAACCGTCGGAGCCATCGGCTTTTCCAGCAACACATGTTTTCCACTGCGCAACGCATCGATAGCGATGTCACGGTGATCGTTGATATGCGTCGTAATACTGACCACATCAATCTCGGGATCAGCCAATAATTCGCGATAATCAGTATACCGCCGCTTCACTCCCAATCGATCGGCCACTTCGCTCAACCGTTCGGGACGTCGCGTACAAAGCGCCGCCAGTTCAATATCCGGCATCTCAGACAGATTGTCAGCGTGAACCTCACCAAACCAACCCAGACCAATCACTCCCCAGCGAACAGACTTTGACTGACTCATCTCACTACCTCATCTCTATTTCGAACTTTTTAAACCATCGACAGAAAATAAATTAAATAACAGCACCCTGCTCCCGAAGTTTTGTACGCAATGCTTCAATATCAATTTCACGCGGCGACACCTTCTGCTGAAGCGAAAGACCCGCAGCCGTACCCGCTGCTTCACCCGTTGCATAACAAGGGGGAATCACTCTCGCGGAAGCCGCCCCTTCATGATCAGCCGATATCGGCCGGCCTGCAACCAGCAGATTATTCACCGAACGAGGCACAAGACAACGATACGGAATCTCATAATGGTCGGCGTTAATCCCCTCCAGCCGACCGCGAGGTCCCGAAGGATCATGAATATCAATCGGATACGAACACTGAGCAATCCCATCCTCAAATTGACGACCTTCCAAAACGTCCTTTCCGTTGAGAACATAATCTCCCAGAATATGACGTGTTTCGCGAACACCAACGTGACTGCCCGTCGCCATCAATTGCGCATTTTCCAATCCGGGACAATGCGATCGGAAAAACCGAACCAATTCCCAAGCCTGACGACGACTCTCAATTTCAGCACGCGACAGATCATCGGGGTTCGTCCCATCTACATCATGTACTCGCGTCGTGTTCACCTTCCATTGACCCGCTGTCGGCTCACGATAGAGATTCAAAAAATCGCGATCCAATGTCCATTCACCTTTGGCCCGAGCTTCCTTCACGATGCACTCAAACAGTCGCTCCCCCGGATGTAGTTTTTCATGCTCCCGCATCCAGGCGATCACCCGCTCATCATCTACACCACCAATAGTGATAAACAAAGTAACCGGCATCATCTTGCCATCTTCACGCCGCCCCACTTCAAAAGGAGCCCCCGCTTTCGCAGCAATATCACCATCGCCGGAGGTATCAATCACAACTTTCGGACGTATGAATCCAAGCCCCCCTTTATCATGGATAATGATATTGCGAATGCCTTCATCTTCCATGACCACATCCACAAACGAGGTATGAAACCGGATCTTCACACCCGCATCGCAAACCATTTCCAGCGCCGCCATCTTAAGCGATTCCACATGAAAAGGCGTCACATTGGCATGACCCAGTTCTATAAAAGACCCCCACTCCGACCCCGCTTCCGTCGTCGAAGGATCAACGGCTCCCCCCATGGCCACCATACGGTCAATCATTTCCTGAAAGATCCCGGCAACCAATTGCCGTTTACCATCCGGCGTATAGGAAGTCATAAAAGGACCCACCATCCCCGCCGTCGAAGTACCACCAAGAAAACCATATTTCTCGACAAGTACCGTCGATGCACCATTCCGCGCCGCAGCAGTAGCCGCTGCAATTCCAGCAGAACCACCACCAATCACGGCGACATCCACGCTAGCCCGCAAGGGAATCTCCCACGTACGGCTGATTGTTTCGGATAGGTCCGACATAATTCACGATTCCTCTGGAGTTAGATATTAATTCAAAGTTGCAAAAGTCAGTTCGCTGAAAATAATAATAACGCGAACCACCTTCCAGTTGTAGTCCCACATCATATCCATAGGCTTTGACTGATCCAGATCACTTTGTGCAAATTTCAGAAACCACCGACTCCTATGCCATCACACTGAAGAGGCAAGAATTGAATCCGATCCCTTTCTTCTTTGAGACACTGAAAAAACAGGACTTGACAACGTCCCGCCCTTAGCGAATATGCGTTTTTATGCGTCGCGCGCGGAATGCGTTTTTTGAGCACTGCTTTGAGCGAACACTGAAGATCTCACTACTATAAAAGTCCCTTTGTTTTGAAAATCTTCACCTGTCAATTCCGCACCGGTTCCCAATACCTCGTAACTTATCGACACACTTCGGTCACGCTTCCACGCATTCGAACCACTGCTAGAACACAGTTTGCCAGAGATCAACCGCGCTTCTCGTTTCAAAATGAACTTGACCCCCAGCTGCCCTTCGCAACAATTATTCACAGTTAAATTATTCACAGTTAAAAAATACACAGTCAAAACAGTCACCAACAGAATCAAAGCAACCAACACAAAAACAACCCCCGACATCAAGAATCTGAGCGGCTCGGCGCCACGTAGTTTTTCTTTAATCGTTTTGAGGATAATTCTCAGGATCGTCACCTTTAACGAGATCGGCATTAACCGCGGCAATTGCCTTGCGGCTGATCTTGTTTTTGATCATTAGCCGAATGGCGTTAGCCACGGTTCCTCCCAGGTTGCAAAAAACGATTAAAAATAAGAAACACGACCTGGCCACCGTTAGAATGTTACAAACAAAAAACCAAAGCAACAAATTCAAAGAGTACAATCCCATATATATATATATATAAAGCAGACGCGCGAACCCATGTATAAAACGGGAAGCAGCCAATGAACCGTAGAGGATGCCCCATGTGTCCGCCCGCCAGAGTAAAAATGATCAACCCCCAATCAGACATTCAACAACAACGGGTAAGCCCGAATATAATTCGGGCCGAGCGCAGCGAGCAGGAAACTGAATGGAGAGCCGGCTTTTCGTGTCTTTCGTGATTTTCGTGGTAGAAAATAATCTACAATGACATCAATACAATCAACCCACGAACAAAGATTCTACCCGATAGCCACAATCAGGCAGCAGATGAAAATTCAGCAGTGCACAGCACACAGGAAATCTGATAAAAAAACAGAACAATACACAAAGATCCCGTTTTCCAGAGCGCCAGATATTGATAGGCTAAATCTCAATCGAATGAAAGCGTCTCGCCTCTCTTAAGTGGAACGAGAAAGCAGCTCGATTTTTCCAATAGTTCAATCCTGTATTAAGAGTACCCAGCATGTCAAACCGCTCCCGAAGAATCGTCCCCCTGCTTTTCGTCTTATCGCTCTTCCTTTTCAACGAAACGAATTCCACTACTCAGGCCGCTGATAAAAAAGAGACACTCAATGTTCTCTTTATCGGAAACAGCTACACCGCGCGCCACAAGCTGGCGCAAGTCGTCAAAAAGATGGCAGAAGCCGGAAACCCATCCCTGACATTCAACCCCACCACGGTAATTTACGGCGGAAGAAGACTCGTCGATCACTGGAATCTGGGAACACAAAACTACGTCAAACTGCATGCGTTAACACGAGCCGAACAGGAACAGACCGTTGCCGCACTGGAAAAATCTTCCCAAGACCCGAAGAATCGTTATGCAAAAGGCGCCTTGTCACGGCACCGAAAACTGCTCAAAGATTTCGAAACACAACGCACAAAATGGGACGTGGTCATCTTACAGTCTTACCGTGACGACCTGAATGGAAAAGAATCACTCTACGCCGAGTATGCCCCCAGGTTCGTCGCGCTGGCCAAAGCGCAGAACGCCCGCGTAATACTCTACGAAACAACGCCCACAACTCAAAACGCCAGGCCCTTAAAAACCCCACCCGATCCGAAAGCGGTTTTGAAGAAGGCGGGAGAAATTGCAGCCCTGGCGAAACAATTGGATATCACAGCCGCCCCGATGTCACTCGTGGGCTTGAATTGTCAAACAGAACGTCCCGATTTCACACTCCGTTTTGTGAATGACGCACACCTGAATCAAACCATGGCCTATCTCACTGCATGTACTTTGTATGCCGCATTATTTGACCGAAGCCCGGAAGGCTTGCCCGTGAGTTCGATTACCGACATTCGGTTTCTCGACAACAAAGACCGAACGAAAGACCGCGACGGAAAACCAATCACAACCACATTTTCCAAAACAGACTGCACCGATCTGCAACGCATCGCCTGGAAAAGCTACCAGCAATTCAAAAAACTTCGCGATAAGTAGTTTCCAAAGAAAAGGTGTCCAAAGCAAAAACTTAAGGTGTCAGGAATCTATATTCGTCCCAACTGAAGGTAGGCCTGAATAAAATCCGGGCCGATCGCAGCGAGCAGGAAACTGAATGTGGAGCCGGCTGTTCGTGCCTTTCGTGATTTTCGTGGTAGAAAACAGTCTAACATGAAAGGGAGGATAGGAAGAACTCTTTGACTTGAGTTCTTACCCCTTTTCACTCTTCTAAGGAGTAACGGTATGCAAAATTGTTTTTCTTATGATTCAACAGAGCCTGAATTTGTTCAACCCGATTATCGAAAGTGGGAAGCAGTCCAGGTCGGAATGAGTCGAGATGAAGTTGTTGCATTGCTCGGCCCCCCGCTCGAGGATCCCTATCGGGCTGATGCTAATTGCTCTTATGGACATTTACAAATGCCGATGCTTCCCGAGCGGCGCACTTATGTGTTTTTAATTGGGTATGATGAAAACGAGAGAGTCTTTAGGAAAACAGATCCTTTCATGGGAAAACTGTCATTGGACGGAACTCCTTCGATACCAGAAATAATCATTCCTATTTCACGAACGGCTTTTTCACACTATCCTCGGATCCTGGACTGTAGATGGTATCCCAGTTCTGGTGAATACCCCATAACTTATACCATAGAAGAAAGTTGGGCCAGCCCCTTGGAACCGGAGAAATTTGATAAACCCGTAGAGCTGGATACTCAAATCCCAATCCCTTTTTATATGTTTAATTTTGGAGGATCACAACCAGGACGAATTCGAGTAAAAGCCAGAAACAGACTTGGTGAGAGTGAATGGTCCGAATATTGTTACTTTAATTTTACAATTCGAACGTAGAAATATTGTTCAATAAATAACTTCTCCTACATATTCGAATTTCTCGGGGAGGGGGGAATCAGTGGTCAGTTTTCTTTGATTTGAATCCTGCCCCCTTTTTTACATCCCCTTTAATTTTCAAAGGCATTATGTATTAACTAATTGTGGAATTGATCCGTTAAAAGTACCTTTAATTCCCTAGTAGAGTTATTATTAAATTTCATGTTGTCCATGTAATTATAATAATTCACTTAAGAGGAGGTGCGGAATGCATGTTCGCTACATTGTAATACCTATCTCATTATTATTATTTTGTACTTGTCTTTCCAGTTGTCACCGTGGAATATCGACCAGCGCTTCCCGTCCGGCTGAGGAACGATCACAGTTCTCAGGTGAGTTTGATCTTTCATCTGATATGCCAGCTTGTTTATTCAACAAGCCCATGATCGCCGTTTTTCAAACTCGATTTTCACCATATCATAACGATCTGTTTCAGCCCGAAATTACCTTTGCAGTCTGGGATAACGGAACGTTTTTACTCAAGGAAAATCGAAACTATGTAACGGGAGCGCTGTCTGTTCAATCTTTGTTAGACCCGCATTTCCCAGATGACTTCCCTCGCTTTGGCACGTAATTTGCGCCATACC
>NZ_CALEMX010000299.1 GCF_937910335.1 uncultured Gimesia sp.
CGAAAATAGCAAACATATAACCCTTCGGCTTCCGACCAGAACGAGACGTTGGCAGAATCAAACGCATGACGCCACTCGGGCTGATATGGAATGACTTCGTTTTTCTTAGTCCAGTGAATTCCATCAGCTGAAACAAACGCGAAAAGTCCCCGCCCCGCTTCTTTGAGGCCACGCTTGTCACCCGGTCCCGGATAGCCGGCCAATGCCTTGTAGCGCTCGCTTGGGTTTATTCCA
Source organism: uncultured Gimesia sp. (assembly GCF_937910335.1). Lineage (GTDB taxonomy): Bacteria > Planctomycetota > Planctomycetia > Planctomycetales > Planctomycetaceae > Gimesia. Next base: position 235 of record NZ_CALEMX010000299.1, read on the forward strand.
CTTCGTGTGTCGAGAAAAGGAGTGAAGTTTGTCAGGAAGGGTGGCTGCTTTGCCAGAATCACATTGTTCTCAAATGTCCCGTTTACCTGATGCAGGCCCAAGATGGGAAAAGTCCATTCGTGCCCGTCAACACTTTCCGCATAATGTACCGTCTCGCCTGCGTGACCTGTGTGTATCTTTCCTTTGAAATTGCGATCCGAACCGCGCCAGTAGGCCTTGTATCGATCACCGTCCTTGATCACCGTCATCATATGCCGTTCGGGAAGTGGTGATTTGGGTCGCGACGCTTTCACGGGGTTATGCAGCCTGAGTTCAGCTTGATGCATCCGGTCAATTAGTAACTTATCGACAAACAGTTCCCGCTGCGAGCCTATATCGATGGGCTGACTCCAGGCTGTGAGTTGGATCAGAAGCACAAGTGCAAAAGTAAGAAACGCTGGAGCGACACCAGTGACGATTTTTTTCATTGGAAGCATGTTTTTCATATGATGTGTATACGAATAAAATTCAACGACTCCATTCAAGCCATTGGAAAAAACTGTACTCCAAGTAACACGATAACAAAGCCAACAACGCCCATTAGAGCGGTCATAGGTGTGATATATTTCAAAGTTTCGCCTTCGGTCATGCCGCTCATTTTACCAATCACCCAGAAGCCGCTGTCGTTCATCCAGGAGAGGGGTTTGGAGCCGCAACCGATTGCTAACGCCAGATAAACCGGGTGAAAGCCAAGAGTCGTTGATTCCGCGATGCCTCCCAGAATTCCGACTGTAGTGATCATGGCGACGGTGGAAGACCCCTGAGCTGTGCGAATTGCAGTCGTAATCAAAAATGCCAGCGTCACCAGCATTAAAGGGGAAACTTGAGGCAATGATTCAATCAGATTACTCACCCCCGTCTGTTGCAGTACGCCGCCGAAGGCACCACCGGCTGCGGTGATCAAGATGATCACGCCTCCCGTCGACAGTGAGGCCTGGATCGAAGTCGAAAGAGTACCTAAAGAAGACTTCTTCTGACGAATCAGGGTCAGCAGCGCTATTACCGTCGCGATGCCCAGCGCCATGTTTTTATTACCTAACGTCAAGATCAACGATTGTATTTCGGGGGAACAGAGACTTTTAATGGATTCGAATTTTAACATCGTCGAGCCGGCGATTAAAAGTACCGGTAAAAGAATCGGCGTGAGTGATAACCAGAGCGAGGGTAAGTCTTCCAGTCGACTGGAAGCCAACCTTGTGAGATCTTCCTTCGTGACATCAGCAGAATCGCGGAATGGTAAGACACAGCGGCTATTGACAAAAATTGCGTAACCCAGTCCAAACGTCGCAGCGATACTTCCCACAATCATGCCTCCGATCATCATCGTAGCGATATCCACGCCCAACTGCTCTGCCACAAACAAGGGGCCCGGTGTGGGAGGTACCAGAGAATGGGCCATAGTACCCCCGGTGACAATTGCCAGCACATAGAGCAGATAGTTCTTGCCGGTTCGGAACCGCATGGCTTTACCCAGCGGAATCAACAGATAAAAGACCGTATCAAAAAAGACGGGGATCGCTAATAAAAATCCACTGGCCATAAACGCCAATGGTGCCAGTTTCTCACCGACGAAGTTGACGGCTGAACGGACAATGCGTTCCGCAGCTCCACTTTCGAGCAGACACATTCCAATGATGGCCGCCAATGCGATCAAAATACCAATTTTCGCACAGGTGGAACCAAAGCCGGCCGCCACGCGTTCTCCCACTGATTGTTTTCCCTGCATGATGGCTGCCTGATAATTCGAGGGGGTAACAGCAAAGTCATCTAACCGAATCTGACGAATGGCACTGTCATCGCGCACGCTCAGTTCGGCTAAGATCAGTTTTTTATTGCCTTCCGTAAACTTCTCAGTCACCCGCTCGACTTCTGTTTCCGCGATCGTAATCAGCGGTAATTTCGGATCTTCGGTGCCGAGAATGAGCAGCATCATGCCGGTCTGAATTGTACCGGCCTTGTTGACTTCAGCCACAATCTTGCGGTTATCCTTGCTGACCTCAATAATTTTGAGTTTGTTTTTTCTGAGAGCCGTCTCCTCAATCTGCTGAGCAGGCGTCAAAACCCCTACACAAATGGCACCCGCCAATAACGCCAGGAAGGCATGTAGACGAAAAAAAAGGACCCCACCAACGACGATGGCGACCCCTGATAATATGATAATGATGACCCAAGTACTCTGTTCCATGGTTTTACCAGTCTGGATTTCAGGTTCTGATGATTATTTTCTTGAAAATCACTAAGTTTTTCGACACATTAAAAGAGAAACAGGGTTAGATAGTCATGAGCCAGTCACGTGAGTCTGTCTGACTCCGGGATCGATATCAGGAACCACTTATTCCCTTTCAAATCAGGTGAAAAGTCATGATGAGTTTTTCTATGAAACGCGCGACACAAATTGTTTGCATTTTTCTGTTTAGCGTGTCGATCCTATTATGCCACTCTTCCACATTCGCGGCAACAAAGAGTTCCTCACAATCGAAGAAACGACAAAGAGTCGATGAAACCACCCTGGCGGAGCAGGTGGATCAACTCATTGAAGCCGAACTCAAAAAATCAAAGATTCAACCGGTTAAACTGGCAAATGATGAAGATTTTCTCCGCCGCGTCACCTTCGATCTGGCAGGTAGAAAGCCGACGACTTCAGAAGTCATTCTGTTTGGTTTGGATTCCAATCCGGAAAAACGAAAAACAATCATCAATGATTTACTCAAATCAGAGGAATATGCAGTCAACTGGGCTCGGTATTGGCGCGATGTGATCTACTTGCGCGCCACGAATGCACGTTCACGAATCAATCAAAATGAATTTGAAGAATGGATGACAACCCAACTCAGTGAAAATAAGAGTTGGGATCAAATCGCTACTGACTTAATCACTGCGACCGGTGAAGTACGTAAAAATGGAAATACAGCTTTGATCTTTGCACACCAAGGCGATCCCGCAGAATTGGCAGCGGAAACTTCACGCATCTTTCTGGGAATTCAGATTCAATGTGCTAACTGTCACGACCATCCAACCGATAAATGGAAACGAAATAGCTTCCATGAACTGGCTGCATTTTTTCCCCGAGTCCGAGTCCGTCCGGTACGCGACGCCATGCCCCGCTCCTTTGAAGTTGTCTCTGTGGATCAAGGCAGCCAATATGATCGACGGTTACAAATGCTTGAAGACCCTTCACCGCTATTTAAAGCATTTGACCGTAACCGAGATGGAAAACTAACGGAAACAGAAGTCAAGCGATCTCGTTTAGCGAGAAACTTTGAGCAAATGCTTTCGCGTGGAGACTCGAACGCAGATAAAGCATTGACAATCAAAGAAATTAAAAACATTGCTCTACCAGCAAATACCCGACGCGCCACACCTGAATATCTGATGCCTGATTTAAAAGACCCGACTTCGGCTGGAAAGGTCGTTCATCCGGTGTTATTTGTAGGCACGAAAGCGCCTCAAGGTCTCAAAGACATCGAACGGCGGGAAACACTTTCAAAATTTTTAACATCGAAATCCAACCCCTGGTTTGCTCGGGCAATTGTCAATCGTCTCTGGGCGGAAATGTTGGGCGAAGGATTTTATATGCCCATCGATGATATCGGTCCGGAACGAAGTGCCGTCCATCCGGAAGTCTTGGATGCTTTGGCAGATGGATTCACAGCAAACGGATACGATCTGAAATGGCTCTGCCGTACCATCACGAATACGCGAGCTTATCAGCGAGGGATGCAGAAGAAAACTGAAGGTCAAATTCATACACCGTTTGCCGCACAATCCCCCACGCGATTAAGAGGAGATCAGATTTTCACAGCGATCACTCAGGTGTTTGGAGTGGATGATCTGCAGGCGAATCGCGGTGGCGGTGATCGACGCTATCGAGGAAACCGAACTGCCCGTGGTCAATTTAGTACTCTGTTTACATTTGATCCTTCAACCGCGCAGGATGAAATCACAGGCGACGTCCCTCAGGCATTGTTCATGATGAATTCTTCCACGATTAACAATCTACTGGGAACGAACCGTAATACCAAACTGGCGCAGATCGCTAAAGAATTCCCAAATAATAAAGATGCCATTCAGGAATTGTACCTGCTGACACTTTCGCGAGAGCCAAGCAAAACGGAAATGAAAATCTGCCAGGACTATATCCAATCGACGGACAGCCGTAATGAAGCACTCGAAGATCTGATGTGGAGTCTTGTCAATTCCAGTGAGTTCATTACCAAACGTTAAAAATTCAATAAAATATTATCGATCACTTTCCATTTAAATCACTTTCATCCCTCACCAAGAGGAGTTTTCAATGAGTCTTTATCACCACGCACATATTCAAACACACCGCCAGGGTTTTTCGCGTCGCAGCTTTTTGCGAAACGCTGCACTCGGTGCAATGACTGCAGGAACATTGAGTTTTCATGACTTGATGAGTGTTTCTGCTGAAGAACTGCGTCAGCAGGGACGTTCAATGATTCTACTCTGGATGGCGGGAGGCCCGAGCCATTTAGAAACGTTTGATCCAAAACCAAAATCGGCCAGTGCGGGTGAATTGAAAGCGATTCAAACCTCGGTTTCCGGAATCGACATTTCTGAAAACTGGAAAAACACGGCAAAAGTGATGCAGGACGTCGCTCTGATCCGTTCGATGACCAACAAAGAAGGCAATCATCAACGGGCATCCTATCAGATGCATACCGGTTATATTCCGTCTGGCAGTGTGAAACATCCGAGCCTGGGTTCCAATATCGCAAGGGAAATTGGAAACCGCGAGTTGGATATTCCTACGATCGTCTCGGTCGGTTCCACAGATGGTGCCGGTTTTCTAGGTGTGGATTATGAACCGTTTAATGTCTCCAACCCGGGAAGTATCCCTAATAATGTAGCGGCAACTGTACCTAAGAAGCGTTATCAGAAACGTCTGGGTTTATTGGGGCGTCTGGATTCGGAATTTGCAGGCCGCGGCGGTGAGGTCGTCGTAAAGAACCACAGTAAAATTTATAACAAAGCTTCTTCTCTCGTGATGAGCCCACAAACAAAAGTATTTGATCTGAGCCAGGAATCCGCATCATTACGACAGGAGTATGGGGATAATAATTTTGGGAAAGGCTGCCTGTTGGCCCGCAGACTGGTAGAAGCCGGTTCTACGTTTATTGAAGTCCGTTCGAATGGATGGGACAATCACCAGAATATTTCGGAAGTGATCACGCCGATCTCAAAGCAGGTCGATACCGGGATGGCTGCATTGATTGCCGACTTAAAATCACGTGGCATGCTGGAACGAACTCTGGTTGTCTGGATGGGTGAATTTGGTAGAACCCCTAAAATCAATCCGCGTGCAGGACGAGATCATTACCCACGCGTATTCTCAGCTGCGATGGCGGGGGGAGGCGTTAAAGGCGGACAAGTCATTGGCGCCTCAACTCCAGATGGCTCAGCCGTTGAGGATCGACCGGTTACAACAACCGATCTGTTCGCTTCCATTTGCCACTCTTTGAAGGTCGACCCTAAGAAAGAAAATATGAGTCCGCTGGGACGTCCTATGAAAATTGTCGATGGTGGCAAAGTCGTTACCGAACTGTTTTCATAAATAATCACATCAACAGGAGTCTCAAAATCAGTTTGAGGCTCCTGAAGCGGCGGCTTCTCTGAGTGCCTTGGCTTGCGCGACGGAAGTATCAAGCGAGAGCGTGATGGTCACGGACCAGCGTCCATCCTCATCTGCCACAAATTCCCAGTGAGGGATCACAACCGAACTTTGATGCACCAGTTCATATCCACCTTCTGACTGGCTGATCGTTTCGATCGGGAAAGTCCAGATATTGGCGGGAGAGGATAAATCGAGAGCGGCATCCAGCCCCAGCCATTCATCGACCAACCCGATCCGGTCAATTTTTTCCAGGTCTAACTTGGATTCCAAGGGTCCCAGCTGTTTCCCCAGATGATTGTAATAATAACGGTCATCAGCGCCGGCTGCCATACCTGCAAAATTGAATTCGACTCCAAAATGGAGTGGGACTTCGGCTGGCAATTTCGTCAATTCATAGTGAAATTCCAATGTACCCGCTGCATTTTTCGCTAACGAAACTGTCTTGGTTAATTCCACCTGATAAGGGCCAACGTGTCCCTTGCGCACCATACGTACTTCGCAATAGTCATCTGCACGACGTAAAGAACTTAGATAAACGCCTTGTACAAAATCGCCGACCTCTCCCCCACCATCAATGACGGTCTGCAGGTCGAGCCCCGGTTGAAAGAAATGGTCGACTAACGACTTTCGTGGTGTATGGTCATATTGCAGTTTTTTGTGCAGATCGGGTTGTTTAAAGCGAACCGCATTATGAATTTTTCCCAGATCATCCCCGTTCTGACCTGCATTCTGTTTTTCTTCTCCCGCCTTGCGAACGATTTCATGATAAGGTTCGGGACGACGGTTCAAAGTTGCGAGGATATTCTGTTTGGCTCCTCGGACATCCAGTTCATACAGGTGCCCTCCATTGGCCGGTGAAAGGAAACCGACGATCCGGTTGCTTGCAAGTCGAACTTCTTGACGTGCATCCAGGTTAAAATCAGCAGCTTCTACTTCGATCCAGGTTGAATCTTGATGTGTGATTTTTTCCAGTAACGTATCTGCCGAGATTAAATGCTTATAGATGGCGTTCCGCAGATGTGGTAGATAGAGCCCACCAAAGGCGCCGTGCCAATAAGCGCAGTTACATTGAGCACGATACAGTTCGGTTCGCGCTTCGTGCAGAATCGGTGAGTTCTCGGCTTCGACTCCGGTTGTCTCCAGACTTTGTAGTCGCGTACTGACTTGTAACATCCGGGAATACATTTCATTCAGTTCTGGATATTTCACTCGGAAGTTACGCCAGAAGCCTCCACGCAAATAAGGCTTTAAGCGATCGAAGCCTTCTATCTCAGCAAACTTTTCTTTCAAGTCCGCCAGTTCAAGTTGCCTTTCTGAAGTCAGTGCCCATTCCGTCATTTCACGATAGCTTGCATCAGGAAGATAGCAACTACCTAACGGCGAGACGGAATCGACGGCTTCGGAAAGCGTGGTCACTTTTAACCAATCGCTGTTTTGCTGCAGCAGATCTAGAAAACGTTTTAGCCAGCCATCTCGATAAACATGATCATGAGTCCCGGGCCAGGCACCGAACTTTTCTCCATCATCACCAAAAACAACCACCGAACCCGGATGATGGTCCGCCACTTCTTTCAGATAATGGATCGTTTCAACGGGATCAGCAAACGGGATCTGATAACGCAAGGTTTCGTTGTCAGGAAAGATTTTGAGCAAACGGCCTTCGTCTTCCGACAGATAATAGCCGTGCATTTTTTCAGCGCGAATTCCAGCTGCGCTGAAATGAGAATCGTCGAGTAACGTATACTCCATGCCGGCGTCGACGAGATCGGATACAAAAGACTGCTCCCACACACGTTCCGGTACCCACATTCCACGGATAGGAGTGCCGAATAGTTTCTGGAGATAGTCTGTGTACGCGACAATCTGCCCGATTCGATCACAACGGGGAATGCCTGCCAGAATAGGTTCGTAAAATGGCCCCCCTAAAATTTCGACCTGGCCGGAATCAGCTAACCCTCTTACACGATCAATATACTCAGGATGTGCATCGACCAGCCATTCTATCAGACTGCCCGAAGTATGGAGAGAAACAGGGATCTCGGGGTATTCTGACAGTACATCCAGAAACGGTTGATAGCTGTTTTGATAGGATTCTTCAAAAACCCCTTCAAAATTCCCGACTGGCTGATGGTTGTGAATGACTAATACGAGCCGAAGTCGACAGCCCATGGGCCGCATCCTTTCATCCGTGTAAAACACAGAAATATCGATAACGTTAGAAAGAGAATAGACTGATTAAACCAAGCTCGTGGGTCGCCTGCCCCACTACTACGTTTATCATTGATCCCGCAAGGTTTGTAATGAATTTGACTTATAGTAAAGCCAATCATTCAAACATCATAGAGGACTTTTTAAGATAATAAAATCCAAGTCCCCTGAAAATCGATACTCACGAACCCGAAATACTGTCGAAGAAAGGCCAATTGTTAAAGCAGGCAAGATTTCACCAGTTTTATTAACTGGTTCAATTCCTATTTCAGCAACGATTTCTCTATTTTATCCCGAGGTTGTCAGAGATTATGACGGGAAGCCTTTGAGGATGAAGTCTGCAGTGAATATTCAGAATTCGAGCTGTTTTTTGAGTTGTTCAACAGCTTGTTCGGGAAAGACAGGGTTGATGAACATATTCGTAGAGAGTTCAAAACCCGCCAGATGTGCCAATCGGGGATAAATTCGCAGACTCCATGTATAACCTGTCTGCTCCTCAGTATTAAAAGGGGGTGTTTGAATGACAAAGTTAAAATCATGAGTTCCCAGAATCTTTTCCAGAGCCAGTAGAAGACGTCGGCTGAGAGCGGCGAGATCCTCCAGTTCCTGATCACTGGAGTGATCGAAGTGTGTTTTTAAGGTCCGCGGTATGATCCATGTTTCATAAGCAAACCGACTGGCGTAGGGACAAATCAGATCGAAATGTGGTGTCGAAGTCACCAGCCCCGAATATCCGCTCGGTAATTCTTGCGACAACGCTTTAAACAGCGAACTCCCTTGCTCCGCTAGATAAAGCCGTGCAGCCTGAAGTTCCTGAAACATGGCTTGAGGCACAATCTGGCTGGCAATCAGTTGCGAGTGAACATGTCCCAGAGAAGCACCGCCCAGAATTCCCTGATTCTTGAAGATGATAACCGACTCCAGTTGGGGATTGCCCCGATGGGTAACGATCCGTTGCCGATATGCGCGAAACATATTCTGAAAGCAGGATAGTTCCAATCGCGTCATCTGTGTTTCATAATGCGGACATTCGACTATGACTTCATGAACACCATACTGATTTTGATCGGTTGAATTTTCACCATTCTGAGTCAGCGCGGGATACTTATTTGCTATCACCCTCAGGCTCCATCCAGGCTGGTCAGGTTCACTTTTCGGATGACGTACTGCGTATAATTCAGAGGTTGTGTCCGATTCTTTCCCTTCCGCAAAAGGGTCGGCTTCAATTTGCTCTTTTGTCTCATATTGCGCGTCAGCATTCGTGATCATTATTGGACGTTTGGCACGTTCCGGCGCGAAGATCGTTGTAAAACCCGTTAGTGGATCAGTGCGAATCACAGACATTGAGAACAGTTAATCTAAGTGGGACAGATAAAGAATCATTAACTAACAGACATGTCATTAAGAAGCCGAGACTGATTCGTTATTTTGATTGCGGAGGATGCAGGCACGTTGATAAACCGACAGGTAATTTTGAGCACTGTGTTTCCACGACCAATCTTTTGTCATACCGGTTTGGATCAGTTGGTTCCAGATCTGTTTGTCAGCATACATCTCCAAGGCGCGACGCATTTGTCGATAAAGTACGGTCGCATCAAAATGCCAGAATGAGAGGCCGTTTGCAGTTCCGTTTTCGAGATTCTTTTCGGTAGCATCCACTACGGAATCAGCTAATCCGCCAACTTCATGCACGAGAGGAACTGTTCCATAATTCAGGCTATACATCTGGTTTAAACCGCAAGGCTCAAATTGGCTGGGCATCAGAAAGAGATCCAGTCCGGCTTCAATCTGATGCGCCAGTGTTTCATCAAAGCCGATATAAGTTGCTACCTGATCGGGGAAACGTTTTGATAGATCGGTAAACGAAGCTTCGTGATAAGGATCTCCTGTTCCCAGAAAGATCATCTGCACATCGTTTGCCAGCAGATTTTCTGCCGCATCCAGGATCAACGAAAATCCTTTCTGATCTGTCATGCGGGAAATCGTACCGAAGAGTGGGACGTCAGGTCTTTGCGGCAATCCCATTCGTTCCTGCAAAGCTGCTTTACAAAGGGGTTTCCCTTTCAAAACGGAGTGCTCATTATAATTTTCCGCGAGATGCGGATCGATTTCCGGATTCCATTCACTCGTATCTACGCCATTTAGAATACCCACCAGATGATCGGAGTGAGAATCGAGAACGCCATGCAAACCATAGCCAAATTGTTCTGTACGAATTTCTTTCGCATAGGTAGGGCTGACCGTTGTAATCATGTCTGAAAAAACAATGCCCGTCTTCAACAGGTTAAGTTGACCAAAGAATTCCATTTGATGTCGATTAAAATATTTCCAGTCGATGCCGGTCAGCAGCATATCCCAATGCCAATATTGTCCCTGAAACGCCATGTTATGAATGGTAAAAACGGAGGCTGTTTTTTCAAAACCGGGCCGTTGCTGATACTCAATTTTCAACAAGGCTGGTATCAGCCCCGTCTGCCAGTCATTGGCGTGAATCACATCTGGTTGCAGATTCAGTTTTTCCGTAAATGCCAGGACGGAGCGGCTGAAGAAAATGTATCGTTCACAGTTGTCCTGATAATCACGACCCTGTTCGTGATACAATTCTGGTCGATCAAAATAGCGCGGCTGATCTACTAGATACACGGTGACTTTTGAATCGGGAAATTTTGCTTTCAACAAGCCTGCTTCCACATCTTTACTACCAACAGAAATCGTGACTTTTTCCGGGCACGCTTCGAAATCCTGGGATGTAAACCCTCTCTTAGCTGTGGATTGAGGGTAATAAGGCAAAAACAAGCTCACTTCATGTCCTGCCTCTGCCAGCGCTTTCGATAAAGCGGAAGCCACATCGGCAAGCCCACCTGTCTTTGCAAATGGAATGGCTTCGGAACTTGCTACAACGATTTTCATAAATTCCCAATCTCTTCGTATTCCAGATCCACGAGGATGCCTACAATAGTATATACGACATTATCGTTCAAAAGGAACGGATCTGTAAACACAAGTAGACATCAAAGCCTGTATTCGATCTGACGATTCGGAAAAATAATTTATGAATTCAGGAGTTTAACCACTTTCATATTAGTGTCGGATGATTAAAAGGTTGTTTGATCCCGAAAATTGACACCTGGGTCCCGGTGCTGATTTTTCCTGGATGTTCAGTATTATTCGCTGACTTCTGCAGGAAATAAAGGTTATGTAATTGCAGATCAATTTCAAATTCGGGATAGTATGATCTGATTTTCGTTTATCTAAACCTGCTTCAAAGAACATCGAAGCATTCAATGAGTATGACGAGTAAACTGGAAACACTTTGATATATCTTCTATTCACAGCCCTTCAAGAGTTCTATTCCGAATCTTAAATACTGTTATGAACGATCCTTCGATCTTGAAAAATCAATCGACTTCTTCAAACTTACCGCAGGATGAATCTCCACAGTCAGATCCTGATTCTGCACTGCTCATGGTATCACAAAATAAAATTCGACATGATGCTGATACATGGGAACTACCGGCTGAAGAAATCACACTGCGAATTCGCTGGTTTGGCTTATGTGTGGGCTACGTACTGGTCAACTTCGTCGGCAACGATTCTGCAATTCAGATCACTCAACTCAACTGGATTTTGACGCTAGGCGCCGTTTACGCTTTGGCAGATACGTATTTCAGTTTTCGTGGTCGAGTTTTTCTGGGTCAGTGGCCGATGTTCATCTCGATGATGGAGGCTTTATTTATCGGCCTGCTCTGCCATTATGATACTGGTCTGAACAGCCCGTTTCGTTTTTACTATCTGCTCTCTCTGATTGTCTGTTCGATACGACATTCCCCTTCGATTGCTTATATGACATTGGGACTTTATTTTCTCAGTTTTACTGCGCTGCTGTTTACAAGCCCTTCCGTTCCTGAAGACTGGTTAACACAATTGCTGTTGATGATTGTCTGGATGGGTTGGGTTGCCTGGGCCAGTATTGCCTTTTCCAGGCTGGTAAAACGAACGAGTATGGAACTCTCGATTGCCAATGCGCAGCTCAAACAAAATCAGGAATTTCTGGAAGAGCGAATTGCGCAACGCACGTCCGACCTGCAGGAATCACAGGCTTTATTGATTCAACAGGAAAAGCATGCCGCTTTTGGTTTGCTGGCAGCAGGGATTGCCCATGAAGTCGGAAATCCACTAGCGGGTATCAGTTCTCTGGTCCAGCTATTGAATCGACATAATAATGACGAGTACACCTGCAAACAACTGGTGGAAGTCGATGGACAGTTAAGAAGAATTCAACGAATTCTACGGGAATTGATCGATTTCAGTCGGCCTGCAACGAGTGAACGAAATCGCTGCAATATTAACGATCTGATTACAGAGTCGTTAAACATTTCCAAATACTACAAGCGCAAAAAGGGGAAAAAAATCATCACCCATTTTGCCGATAAATTACCCGTAGTCAATGTCGTGCGAGATCAGCTTGTCCAGATTTTCCTCAACTTGATACTCAACGCCATGGATGCCACTGAGGAAGGGGAATCGATCGAAATCACAACAGAAGCCCGATCTGGAAAGATATTAATCTCAGTTCAAGATAGTGGACACGGTATCCGTTTGGAAGATCAAAAGAAACTGTTTCAGCCTTACTTTACTACAAAGGCCCAAGGCACAGGGCTGGGCTTATTTGTTTGTAAAAATATTCTGGAAGACTCCAGTTCCGGTACCATTGAAATTGATGAAACCGTAAAAGATGGTGCAAAGTTTATCGTCTCACTTAATTGTGAGGAGTTGAATGGCCTGGCGGACATTCCTCCAGGACAGGCGAATGAACTCAAATTTGTAACAACATGATAAAAAAACAGGAATCACCCCAACGTGCAACTGAATCGATCTGTGCTGATAGTTGAAGATGAAGAAGTGATACGTACTTCATTGGCAGAGTACCTTAATAGCGAAGGTTACGAAACCATGCAGGCTTCTACGGTTGCCAAAGCGCTGGAGTTGGCCAGAAGTCGGGACTTTAACGTCGCCATTTGTGATGTGCAATTACCAGACGGAGATGGTATCGAATTGCTGAGAAGACTACAAAATATCAAACCAAGTATTTTTGTTCTCATCATTACTGCCTACGCCACCGTCGAAAATACAATATCCGCTTTCAAAGCCGGGGCCTTTGATTATCTGGTCAAGCCGGTCATTTTTGATGACCTGTCACATAAGCTCAATCGTTTATTTGAGTATCAGAAAATTTTCTATGAGAATCAGATTCTGAGAAGAGAATTAGCGCGCAGTCCCGGAATGGAAGAGATTGTCGGCAGTAGTAAAACTTTACAAAACCTGCAAAGCACAATTCGTAAAATTGCAGCCACCAATTCCAATGTACTCCTGTTTGGAGAATCTGGTACCGGGAAAGAATTATTTGCCCGTTCGATTCACTCTAATGGTCCGAACCGTGAACAACGTTTTCTGGCAGTGAATTGCGGCATGCGTCCGATTGAATTACTGGAATCGCAGCTCTTTGGCTCTGTAGGAAATTCATCGCAATATCCTCAGGCAGAACAGACAGGCGTTTTCAAAAATGCAGACGGAGGGTCTGTTTACCTGGATGAAATCTCTCAACTGCCAATGGGAACACAGGGAAAGCTGCTACGTGCCATTGAATACGGAGAAATCCTCCCATTGGGAAGTGCAGAACCGGTAAAAGTGGATATCCGCTTAATCGCTTCTACAACACAGGATCTGTCGGAGATCGTTAAAAAAGGAGAGTTCGAAGAAGATCTCTTCTACCGGCTTGACGGAATGAAGATTCACATTCCCGCGTTAAGAGAACGCGTCGATGATGTTCCCGAACTGGTGGAATATTTCATCACGAAACATTCCCGAAAGATGGGAAAACGAGTCACCGGAGCAACCAGTGAAACAATTCGTACGTTGATGTCGGCAGAATGGAAAGGCAATGTTCGTCAATTGGACAATGCCATCGAACGTGCCGTCATGATGTGTGATGATACGCTGATCTGCCTAAACGATCTACCGCCGGAATTGCATCAGAAAGAGCCTCCCCTGCCTGATGTTGATGACTTGCGACTGGCTCTAAGACATTACGAACGGATGCATATTACGCGCGTATTGAAAGACAGTACAGATAAACGCGAAGCGGCCAAGCGATTGAAACTGGGACTTTCCAGTCTTTATCGTAAAATTGAAGAACTGGATATCGAACTCGAATAGCAAGCTTCGTTAATAGCTTGTGTCCAGTTTTATTGCAGCGTCTCCAAGGATATTTGAAACGAGTATCTTAGAATCAAAGGCGCTATGGTAAAAAGGGATGCGCTTTAGCTGGTAAGATTCGGCTTTACGGGCTCAGAAGTTTCGACTGTATTATTCTGCTGCGCCGGCAGATAATAGTTATGATACCCGTCTCCTGAGCCATAGTCATATTGGCCAAATTTCCCGGAAAGAACACTATTTGCGATGATTCCAGACACTTTGATTCCGTTCGTTTGAATGATTTGCTGTACTTTTCGGATCACTCCATGCCGGTTCTTATCGATGCGCACTACCAACAGAACACTATCCACTGCCGAGGCAATCACAGAGGGATCACTGACAACGACTAGAGGCGGCGTATCGATCAAAACATAATCATATTCATTTCGTAACTGCTTTATCAAAACTGTGAAATTTGGTGCCATCAACATTTCGGATGGATTTTCCGGAAGCGTTCCCGCAGTCATCAGGGACAGATTACTTATTCTGGTTTCACGAATCGCAGTCTGTGAATCAATCTCATCCGCTAAAACATCTCCCAATCCAATCCCGTTGACGATCCCGAATAATTTATGAATGGTAGGACGTCGTAAATCAGCATCAACAATCAAAACCTTGCGACCTGTCTGAGCAATCGCTAAAGCCAGATTGGAAATGGAAGTGGTTTTACCATCACCTGGCTCAGCGCTGGTCATCTGCAGTACTTTGGCACCACTGCGATCCGTTTTCAGCAACAGAGAAGTCCGTAAAGAACGAAATGCTTCAGCTTCCCTGGAAGAAGGGCGATAGTAATACCATAACGCGGAGTCAAATTCACTTTCATCAACGATATCCTCGATTTCACTAAACGCAGGAACTTCGCCCAAAATTGGCAAATGCAACTGATTCCGAAGTTCGTCAACAGACTTCACTGTGGTATCGCGCATTTCTCTGAAGTAGGAAAGTGCCAGAACCAGCCCCAGGCCGACTGCACCGCCTGCCATCAAAAACTTCAATTGGCGTTTGAGCACCAATGCATCTTTGACGGGAGATAATTGTGTCAATGAATAACCGCTGTTTCCTTGAGATACTTTTTCCACGAGTAACTGCTTGAAAATATTATCGCGTTGCAATTTTAATTGTGCGATTTCTTCATTATATGACTGATCGATTACCTGAGAATTCCCTATTTTTTTGGCTAGTTCTGTCTCCTGATTGAACAGTTTGGTCAACTCTTTTTCACGATTCTCAAGTTCTTTTTGTTGCTGTATCATCGATTTTAGATTGATATCTACCAAATCTACCGTTTTTACATTCGATAGTTTAAACTCGCCTTTTTCAAGATTATCAGCTGAAATTTCAATTCCCTGACGTCGATATAAATTGATAATGGTTTCAATGCTTCGATTCACAGCATCCAGATCGGGATGGTTCTTGTCAAAATCTCTTTCCAATCGATTCTTTTGAATCAACAGCGGCATTAAATGCGTTTCGAGTGCCGTACGTGCCCGCTCTGCATGCGTAGGACCTGTACCGGTAATGTTATTTTGATTTGAACTCGAAGCACCTCCTGCTCCATGAGTCTGCGCAATCTGAAACTGTTGAGCGAGCATTTCCAATGTTTCTTTTGATTCTCCGCTGGCAATCGCTTTTTTGAGTGAATCGATCTTAGATTTCAGCTCTGTCAATTTCAATAAATTGATTCTGCGTTCATTGTCAATCGCTATGACGCGTTCCTGATGCACGTTGGTACTACCAGCGACGGCAGCTTCAGATCCGGGTGTATTTTCCCAATAGAGGGGAGCATCTTCGCGGAATTTTTTATACTCTTTTTTCTTTCGTTCCAGGTCGCCCAAAATCTGCTCGTTTGCCTGATCTAACTGTTCACGAATTTCGGCGGTATTTTCCTGACGGACCTCATGCAGGTATCGTGAGTAAGCATCAACAATTGCTTGTGTGATAATCTTGGCATCTTTCGAGCGCGGATTTTCATACAAGATATCCAGGATATTCAGAAACGCTCGGTCAGTACCGGAAATGCGTTTTACTTTCAATGAGCCCAGAATTTCTTCCGTGGGATCAGATTCGCCAGCCAGTGAGGGTAGTTCATTGAGTTTAGCCTCTTTGACGGCTTCACCAACGATTCGCGGACTTTTGATGACATCAATATGAACTGACAATTCACCAAAGGTCTGATTGGCACCCTCTTTGATCGGACCGGGATTCTTCTGTGAAACCTGCACCTTCGTGTTCGCAGAATAGATGGGCCCTAACCTTATGTAGGCAGCCTGACCCAAAAGGAGCCCCAGCGCCAATCCCGCAATCAGCAGAAATTTATTTCTCAGCAATAACCGTACAATATCGACGCCTGGCCCGGAAGCACTGACGTCGGCATGATCGTCCATACCATCGATTGCAAAATCGGAATGATTCTCCAGAGGTTGAAATTCTGTATTCACGAAACCCGGTCCTGATCTATTGAAGCAACGACTGCTCTTCCGCTAAAAAGTGTGATATACCCTGCAAGAGTGTGATCTTTGATGACTGATTGATCAGCAACCGCCCAGACAGGTTTTTGATTCCGATTTGATATATTCTTCATACCAGGTAATCGTTCTACGAAGCCCTTCCTTGATATCTACAACGGGTTCGTAACCCAGATCCCGTTGTGCAGCCGAAATGTCAGACCAGGAATGCAATACATCTCCCGTACGTCGAGGTTGAAAATCGGGATCGTATGGTTTGTCTAACTGATCACAGATAAATTTCAACAGATCAATTAAATTCAATGAGCTTCCACAGGCAACATTATAAACATTACCAGAAACTTTTTCCGCATCAGCCTGTGATGCCAGAATATTCGCCTGTACGACATTATCCACATACGTGAAATCACGCGACTGAGTACCATCTCCATAAATCATCGGTCGTCGCCCTTCGAGCAATGCCGATGCAAATAGAGGTATCACGGCTGAATAAGGACTGTTGGGATCTTGGCGCGGTCCAAAGACATTGAAGTAACGGATACGAACTGTTTCCAGATCATAGGAATTGGCAAACGACTGACAATACAATTCTCCCGCTAATTTTGCTGCCGCGTAAGGAGAGAGTACTTCTGGTGCCTGTCCTTCATGCTTGGGCATTTCTTTCTGATTCCCATAGGCACTGCTCGAACCAGCGTAAACCACACGCTGCACACCTAATCGCCGGGCGGCATCTAATACATGAACCGTTCCTGTAACACAGGCCTCATGTGTATCGAGCGGATGATCAATACTGCGAGGCACAGAAGCCAGCGCCGCCTGATGAAAGATAATGTCGGTACCTTTCACAGCCTGTTCGACCGCTTGTAAATCCCGCAAGTCACCTTGAATAAATTCTACATGATCTTTGATATGCTCCAAATTCTTTAGAGCACCAGTGCATAAATTGTCAAATACTCGTACGTTATGCCCGTCTTTTACCAGACGCGTTGCCAGATGAGAACCAATAAAACCTGCACCACCGGTTACTAAATAATTTGTCACGTTATTAATCCCTGCATTGATCTTTATGTACTGGGCTCACACATAATTTCATCAGATGCCTGTCCCTGATAAAACCGGAATTACCCATTTCGATACCTTCAATGTAGCATTTCTTTCGTAGGGAATTAGCCGTGAATTCCCAGTATTCCTCTTAAATTTTATCGAACATCCTAAGCCGAATACCTTACTCCGTATTATAAACAGGCATTTCCCGTACAACCAAAATAATGAGCAGTCCGAACCCATTAATGGCAGTCGATTCAACTGGAAGTATAGAGAGATAATGGGAAAATTCGCTTTAATCGATACACGAAACTTATGTTATAACGGTCATCGACATTTTGATGATTGCGCCCATTCGTCGGAACATTTTCGCGCTATTCAGACAAGAAGATTTACTGCACGCCAGGTCCGAAAGGAGAAAAGCGGGCGATCATAATCCCAGCGGCAACAGAAGCATTTAAAGAATCGACTATCCCCGTCGGCGTCAAGCGACATACGACATCACATTGCTCTAACGTTAAACGCCGCAATCCTTTCTCTTCATTTCCGATGACGACCATCCAGGGACGATCCTGTTGATAAGCAGAGACGTCATCTTCAGCATGCTCGGACGTCCCCATAATCCAGACACCCGACTTTTTGGCTTCGGTAAGTGACCGACTTAAATTCGTTTCCACGGCAAAAGGAACCGCTTCCATTCCACCAGAGGCAACATCGTAAACGGTAGCATTGAGAGGTGCCGAACGGTCTTTAGTAAGCACAATGCCTTTCACGCCGAAAAAAGCAGCAGTGCGAAAAATGGCACCGATATTATGCGGATCCTGAATACAATCTAAAGCCAGCCAGAGTCCTTTCACTTCCGTTCCCGCTTCCGCTTCCGCGAAAATGTGATTCAGAGAAGAAGATGATCGGGGTTTGACCAATGCCATAGAACCAGCGGTACGTCGTCCCTGATCTTCCGACTGTTTGCGCTTCATCTTCTGAGGTGTGGACTTTTTGATCACAACAGGAATTCGATGACTGCGCGCCTCGTCTGCGACTTCACCCCAGTTCCCTTGCAGCGAACCGGCTGAAAGGCGGATCTCAGTGACATCAATCGGACGTGACTGCAATGCAGCCAGTACGCTATGAGGATTTTTTAACTCCAGAGCCACAAAATAACTTTCCTGAGTAGACAACAGGGATAAGTAAAGAAGATCGCAATACCTTTGCGCGGAAAAGAAAGGTTAGGGACTCTTAATGACAGATTCAAGGAGTGCGTGTCTCAGATTGTTTGTTATCTGAGAGATTTTCCGGTGCAATCTCAATTAGATCCGTAGACTTGATTCGGTTCATTCCCGCTGAAGTATCATCCGAATTGGAAAGCAGTTGATCATCAGAAATCGACATCTTCACAGGCACGCGAGCTGTAAACTTACTCCCCCGACCAAATTCGCTTTCAAGAAACACTTCTCCATCCAGCAATTTTGAAAGCTCACGGATAATCGAAAGTCCCAGACCGGTTCCCTCATACGAACGCGTTAATGCATCGCGTGTTTCCGAAGACGATTTTCCCTGGCGGAATTTTTCGAAAATATTTTCCTGTTCATCCAGGGGAATGCCGATTCCTGTATCTTCGACAATCAAGTCCATCAGATTCGAGTTATCCGCGCAGAGTTTCGCTGAAACGTTAACACGACCTCCTTCCGGTGTAAACTTGATCGCGTTTGAAATCAGGTTATTCAAAATCTGCTGAATCTTGATGGAATCCTGAAAGAGGATCGGGATTTCAGGATCGATCTCTGAAGTCATTTCAATGTTTTTCTTGTCTGCCAAAGGCATCATTGTACCTACGCGGCGTTCAATCAGATCTGCAATGGCAATCTCCGAAAGTTGCAGTTCCATTTTACCGCTTTCGATCTTGGCAAGATCGAGAACATCATTAATCAATGCCAGCAAATTTTTACCAGACATTTGAATGTTGCCAACATATCGTTTTTGTTTGTCTTCCAGATTATTCGAATTTGCCAGCAGGTCACTGAATCCAAGGATACTATTTAAGGGAGTCCGAAGTTCATGACTCATCGTCGCCAAAAACTCGTCTTTCAGTTTATTCATTTCGTATAGCCGCAGGTTCACCTGAGCTAATTCATCGACTTTCGTATCCAGGTCAGTATTAACGGTTCTTAGCTCTTCTTGAACGGTTACGAGATGCCGCAACATGCGGTTAAAGGCATAGCTTAGCTCTTCGAATTCATCTCCCGTCCGAATATCGGCTCTTAAGTCTAGATTCCCTTGTGCGATTTGATCACTGACATCTTTTAAGTGCAGAACCGGTTTAACAATGACATAACGCACGATGGCATAAGCGGCCATCATTGCCAGAACCGCGGTAACGAGGGCGGAAGCCAGATTGATGGCTTTATTCCAGGCCAATGCCTGTTCTACTTTCTGTAAAGGAAAACGAATATTTACTATTCCGATCAAGTCCCCCAGCTCCAAATCCTGGTCATCGCGCAGTCGGTGACAATCCACGCATGATTCCGTAGCATGGATCGCACCATAATATTGGAATTTTCCCTCAGACTCATCCCGATAAAAGACTTCCGATTCGCCCTGCTTGATACTTTCCAGTGCTTCATAACCGGCACTGTCGATGGGGCGTTCTTTGGAATCGGCACTGGATGGGTTGGATTTGAAGACCGCCCAACTATAGTCTCCCAGATCTTTTGACTTGACTGACTGGGCCATTTTCTCGATGAGCAGGATGTATTGATCGTTTGATTCAGACCATTTCCAATGCTTCTCCAGAATGATGGGAGCAACCAGTAAACGGGCCGAGGTAATGTTCTGATCGTCGAGTACTTGATTATTCAACCAGGTATTCAATGAAAAACTGGCGGTAATTAAAACCATCAAACCACCACCAAACAGAAAGCGGCACTTTCGTTCGAGGTTGGTTTCGCCCAGTAATTTTTTGAAGGCACGATACGACATGAAGTTCCAGCAACCATATGGATCAGAATGAGATTAACGGCTCAAGCCTCATTATTATTAACCGATCTTAAGCCAAAATCGTCAAAATAGAATAGTAAGATTCCCTTAATCTGAAGGCAATTCACTGAAATTTAGTGAGATTTCATGAATCACTATCGCCACAAACTGTAATCCGCCGAGCCTGATTTCGTTTAATTCTGTCAATTACCATCTTTATTTTCCTGACAACACGGACAGAAAAAGGTGGAACGCTGTGCTTGAACGGTGCGTATGATAGATGCCCCTTTGCAAGAAGGACAACCTTTCCCTTCCCTGCCATAGACACGGTGTTCGTTTTGATAACTTCCCGATTGATTCAAGGCATTACGATAAGTACCATCCCCAAGTGTCGAACCTTCATAACGAATCGCCGTTTTTAATATCTGGTTCATCGCTTTGTGCAATGACTGTACTTCATCAGCCGTTAAATGTCTCGCTTCGCGTTCCGGATGGATCTGACTCATATGCAAAATTTCACTGGCATACAGGTTCCCAATACCGGCAATCATTTTTTGATCTAACAAAGCCACCTTAACTGCGCGGCTTGTCTTGGCGAAACGTTGCTTTAGATCTTTCAATGAGACCGCTAAAGCATCAGGGCCTAATTTCAGTGGTCCTAAATCATTGAGCAATTCAGATTTCCGATAGAGGCGTACGGTTCCCAGACCGCGACGATCCCAGAACCAGAGTGAACTCTGTGACCTCCCTTTTTTTAAAAGCCATTCCAATCGCAGATGACCTGTTGAAGGAGGATCTGACAGTAACATCAGTCCAGTCATCCGGGGTTCGATCACAAAGGAATCTTCATTCTCCAGATCTAAAATGACCCGCTTGGCCAGACGCCTGACATTGACGATCTTTTGATTTAAAACCCGTGATCGAATGGCTTTAATGCCGGGAGTCATCGTAATCGGCTTACAATGAGAAGGACATTTCCGAAATTCGGAAATGCGATGCCCCTCTACCGAGCCTCGAATTCCCCGGACCATAGTTTCAACTTCTGGTAGCTCTGGCACGGATTTTCCTTTTGTATCACATATATTTATTGTAAAGTGAAAACAATATTCAACGATGTGTTTCTATTCTACTACTTGTAACTGTTCTTTCGATGTCAGAGCTGAGCTGAAATAGGAAGACCAAGAAATTTAAGATTACGCTTGACGTTGGGACGTTCTTGGACGATCCTAGATCATAAAGCCCATATATTTCCCAGCTTGTGAAATGTATACATACGAACCCGTTCATTAATCTGTTAGTCATCAGTGCGAATCGGAGAGCGTCCATGCGCCCTAATTACCCTCGAGTAGGCTCAAGTGTTGTTCCAGTTCTGGCAACCATAGCCTGTTTATCTATCATACTTGCAGTCACCTATTTTCTAGTGATCAAATCGGATGAAGTGATTGTAGAGCAAGCACAGGAAGAAATTCAGCTAGAACCTGAAAGCCCTCTTGTGCTTGAAGTACAGAAGACAGTGACAGCCATTCCGGAAGTGCCTGCCAAAACAATAGTCGAAACGCCACAAGCCTCTCCCGAAGAACTGATCACAGCGCATCTGGAAGCAGGCGAATTTGGTAAGGCAATTGAAACCGCCGAAACCGTTTCTGACCTGCATCAACGAACGCAATTGTTAAAGATGGTTGTTCAGGCGCAGCTCAAATCGGGTGACTTTGTTGCCGCATTGGGAACAATTAAGCGTATTCCCCTTGCTGACGAACGAGCCAAAGTAATGGGCGAACGGGCGCAAGCCATGTCTTTGTCCGGGGGTGCTCAGTTAGCCGACTTCACACAGTTAATTGATCTGATTCAGACTCAGACATCAGGGCTCTGGATAGATAGTGGTGATGGCGAAGGTTCCATCCGTCAGTTCGATAGTGGTGTCCGCGTCGATCCTCATGGATTACTTCACCATATCAGTAAAACGGAGCTGAATGGACGATTGGCCGCTTTGGGAATGAAAGCCCGCGAAGCTGACTTGAATAACAACGTTGCCAAAAACAGTCAGTTAAGACTCATATCGCTGACGCGACTTGAAAAAGAAGTTCAGCAATTGATTGAAGAGGGACGTTCTCCTGTAGAAACAATGAAGATGCTGGCAGGACTGACAAAAGTAGAATACATTTTTGTCTACCCGAAAGACCATGAAGTCGTGATTGCCGGCCCTGCAGAAGCCTGGACCTATAATGATCAGGGGTTAGCTGTCGGTATTGAAAGCGGCCGCCCTGTATTGCAACTCGACGATTTAGTCACTGTCCTTCGAACGTTTTCTGATCAGGGAGAAGAAATCTTCGGTTGTTCGTTTGATCCTCGGGCTGAAGGGTTAGCTCGTGTCAAAGAATTCGTTGCCAAATCAAACGCTCGCGGCCCTCTGCGTGCGGGAGCTGGTGTTCGCAACTGGACGAAACAACTGAAAGACAAATTAGGCGTGCAGGATATCACATTGTACGGCGTACCTGACACCTCGCGTGTCGCACGAGTGCTGATTGAAGCAGACTACCGTATGAAAATGATTGGCATTGGTAAAATGGACGCCGGGGATAATATTCCCAGCTACTTTGACCTGCTGGCAAATCACAACTCCAAAGACCCTCAAAACCTCGAAGCACTCCGCTGGTGGTTGACCATGAAATATGATTCCGTTCTGCACAATGCAGAGCGAACCGCTTATCAAGTCGTTGGTTCTTCGGTCTTGTGTCAGTCAGAAAACCAAATCGTGACGAAAGAAGGAGATCGGCTGCAAACAGGTAAAGCGGAAGAGTTGAACCGGGAATTTGCTGCCAACTTCACAAAGCATTATCAGGAATTGGCTCAACGAGATCTGGTCTATGCCGACCTGCAGAACATTTTTGATCTGGCCCTGGTAGCTGCTCTCATGCGAAATGAGCAACTGGCAAATCGTGCAGGTTGGGAAATGAATGCCTTTGCTGCCAACGGCACATATGATCCTGCTCAGTTTGAACCAGCTCATACTGTCGAAACGGTAGTCAATCATCGAGTTTATAACGGAAAAGATGTCGTCGTGCAGGTTGCAGGTGGCGTTCGCGTCGATACACGTTCCGTTGTCAAAAATCAAGATAACCTGAAAGTCTCTGAAAAGGTCGGAACACTCTCCACTCAATCCAAGGCACCAGCAATGCCCGTGGGTCGCTGGTGGTGGGATTTGGCTAACTAATAATCCGAATTCACAAACGATACCTAAAAAACCGCGGCCCGGATTTCTGGCCGCGGTTTTTCTTTTGTCTGCCGCCGGTTACTTCACATAACCCTTAATGCCAACCGGCTTCAATGTTTGTGGAAAATCCCGCTGCGGAACGCGAGCCTGCTGCATCATCTGCTTCAGCTCTTTTACTTTTTCCGGATGCTGCTTCGCAAGATTTTTCGTTTCGCCGATATCTTTCCCCAGGTCATACAGTTCGATCGATTTATTCATTCGGGGCTGGACAGCTTTCCAATTTCCCATTCGAATTCCACGCGTGCGAATTTTATCTTTAGCGGTGTACTCCCAATAGAGATAAGGATGCTTCTTTTGATCCCCTTTGCCGAGCAAAGTAGGCAGAAAAGATATTCCATCTACGTCAACTCCTGCTGGAACTTCGGTTCCTGCAACCTGAGCAAAGGTCGGCAAAATATCCCAAAAGCCAATTTGTAAATCAGACGTCGTGCCAGCTTCAATTTTCCCAGGCCATTTGGCAATGAAAGGCACGCGTAACCCACCTTCGTACATGGAACCCTTATGACCTCTCAGCGGTGCATTCCCGTTAAAATAATCGGTCATGCCTTTCCAGGTGCCACCCTGACCGCCATTATCCGAGGTAAAAATGAGGAGAGTATTATCACGAATCCCCAGTTCTTCGAGCATGGAAACAATTTCGCCGATATGCCCATCCATTCGTGAAACCATTCCGGCAAATGTGACTAAACCATCTTCGGAGCCAATGTAACCGGGACGTGGATCAAGAATTTGAGTCTTGGGAAATTTCCCACGATAGGGACGCTCCGACTCTTCAGGAACAACGAGTTCCACATGCGGAATGATGTAAGGCAAATAGGCAAAAAAAGGCTGCTTGTGATTCTTGCGGATAAACTTTTTTGCATCTTCGTGGATCATATCATGAATATAGGTGCCCCTCTGATTATCTTCATTTTCGGGCAACATGCGCCTTTCTTCATTATGCGAAATCCAGAAGGGATAATAAAAGTGAGCATGAACCTGCAGTAATTGACCTGTAAATTCATCAAAGCCCTGTCGAAGAGGGTGCCCCTGACTTCCTTCATATCCCAGGCCCCACTTTCCAAAGATCCCCGTTGCGTAGCCAGCATCTTTGAGGACTTCGGCAACAGTCAGATCTTCATCGTACAACAGTTGATTCAGATCATTGGCGCGAACTGGAGTATGGCCTGTATGCTGACCCGTCATCAATACGCTGCGCGAAGGCTGACAGACCATCGAACCGGCATAGGCCTGAGTGAATTTCATACCTTCTGCAGCCAGTCGATCAATGTGGGGTGTTTTGATTTTTGTCTGACCATAACAACCCAGCTCAGCGTAGCCTAAATCATCTGCCATGATAAATATGATATTAGGTTTTTTCTTCGCTGAGGCCTCCGAAACAATAGGTGCTAACAAAAACACGCCGCATATCATTGCCAGAATCGAATAGAATTCTCGATACATTATGCCATAACCTTTCCAAGTTTGCATTTCGGTCTCTTTTTGAAATAATTACACAAAGCAG
>NZ_CALEMX010000300.1 GCF_937910335.1 uncultured Gimesia sp.
GATATTTCGCCCGTTGCAGAAACAATAGAGTACGAAAAACAGTTTTCGGTTGCTGTGGATGGATTTGTTGAAATTGTTGATCGCTATGCTGCCATTGATGCCGGGATTGATCCAGCAAAGTTACCGGAAGAAACACAGGGGAACCCAGGAGTATCAGGTGGTATTCCAAAATTACAGCCACCGCAATTTCATAGTTTGGCCAGGTCGCTTCCTGAAGAGAATCAGCTCTCAAAGCAACAGATCTCGGATCCTGAACAGATTGATGTCTTTCCACTGCTCTTAAATTCGGATCTTGAGACGGAATTACCAGAAGTTTCAAAATCAGAAACAATCAGATTGATAGAGGATCAGCCGGACCATTCAGATCAGAATGTTTTTCAGGCTCTGGCAGAAGAGATATCTGAGGGAGAAGATACCTTAGAAGAGTTATTGGCAGCTCAAGTTTATGAAGTGTGTGCAGAGACACGCAAAGGGTTACTAAACGCTCTGCACGAGATCAGCAATTATTCGGAAACTTCCGAAACAGATGTAAACAGAACGGATCCGTGTGTCTATGACCTGGTTCAGCCTGAATCCGAAGAGGCGAATGAACTGGAGATACCTTCTTTGATGGGGGGCTACTCGGATACTACTGAAAAAGCCAATCAACCTTCGGCTGCTTCATATCGTCTGGATTCGCATTCTGATTTCGAAGAACAACAGTCTGCGACATCTCATTTGAAGGGACCTGCTTTGGGACGATACAAGAATCTCTTTACCCGTCTTCGTCGCAAACAGGGATTGAGCTAGGCGCTGACTGCTTTACAATACGTGCTTGTTCTCTAAGCAGTATAACTCATACGAACCGATCAATTGACGAGTCTGTTCTGACCGTTCGTCATATTTTCAGCATGATCGACTCAAGTGTGATACCGTTGATGGTATCTACGCTCGCTCAGTCCATCTTCAGAGATTCTAATTTTCTTTTGAAGACGATCGCCCGATACGCATAATTACACAGCGTATCATTCGAGGCGAGGTTCAAATGCATCAAGATAAAAAAGTAGGTCTGGCGTTAGCGTTATTAGTACTTGGGTTCGTGGGCGCATTCTGTCTGCGGCAGGATCGAAATACGACTGTCGAGATCCCCGAACTGAATGATCCGAATGTTCTGGATGAGCAAATTGCTGATAAAGACCGTACACCCTATTTAGGCACACAAGGGAATGATAAACTGGGCACTCAATTTGGGAGTGAACAGGAATTGATCGGAATTACAGACAATCAGAGTTTGTCCTCGGGTTCTAAAATCTCTGCACCAACAATTTCTCATCAGAATCCAATATCCAATAAAAATAAGAATGGTACAAAAGCCGACCGATGGGGAGAAATGCCTGAATTTCTCAAAGACATTAAGCTGCCCAACGAGCAATTTAAAAATTCGGAACTGAACGATTCTGCGTTTGAACCAAATCAAAATCATTCTGAGTCACAACTGGATCAGATTCAAACGAACTCTGATAATGTGAAGCCCGAACACAATAATGCCTGGGAAGTTAATCCTGTAAAACGTACACCTGTAAATACGAATCCGGTACAAAGTAATTCAGCTCAGGTTCGAATTCATACCGTCAGATCAGGAGAAACGTTGTCAGAAATATCAATTCGTTATCTGGGAACAAGCAGGAAATATCAGGAAATATTTAAACTGAATCGAGACCAGCTTCGCAGTCCTAATGATATTCGCGAGGGTATGAAGTTACGTATTCCCGTATATCAATCTCCAGAAACAGTGCCGCAATCAGCGAATCGCCAGTCTTCTGTGGGAGTCTCAGGCAATGCCGGTAAACGAACTGTGGGGCAAATGGTTTCTCAGCCTACTTTGAAATCAGGTTCCTCAGCCGTTCAATTCGAAGGTTTGATTGAATCTCTGTCAAATTCAAAGGACCAAAAATCACTGAATGGTCAAGACCATAAAAAAACGATTCAACAACTTGAGAAAACACTGAATTCCTCAAAATTGCTGAACGGAAAAAAAGAAACAAACCCCCTTCCGGAAAACTACCGGAAGTTTATTCCGATTCCGCGTTCTCCCCTAACCCCTCAGGAATATTCGCAAAATAAGAATACTATCTCCGGGCAGTCTTTATCCCAACAGCAGCCGGAAAACCTGGAACAGATTGTCGAAGATCTGTTTGATGGCAATCCGGGGGAAGCAAAGCAATCCAAGAACCGTGGTCAGGCAAAGACCTACACCATCAAATCTGGTGATTCTCTTGAGTCGATCGCAGTTCGTCTTTATGGGAAACGTTCTGCAGCGTTCAAAATTTATCAGAAGAATCGTGATACACTGAAAAACGCGAATTATATTCGGCCGGGAATGGTGTTGCAGCTACCTTAGGATCAACCAGGCGGGCCATTGAGGGGAACGGAAAGCCCATCATAGGCCAATTCAATATTGTCGGGTAGACTGGCGTTGATTTCTTCATGTTCCAGTGAATGAGAAATGTGCGTGAAAAAAGTCCGCTTGGGTTTGAGACGCTCCACAACTTTCAGGCTCTGTTCGAGATTGAAATGAGTGGGGTGTGGTTTGATCCGCAGGGCATCCAGGATGAGAACATCCAACCCTTCCAGGTGCTCCCAACTTTCTTCCGGGATCTGACTGACATCCGTACAAAATGCGATATCATTAATTCGGAATCCCAAAATCGGCAGCGTTCCATGCATAAGACGAATGGGTTGGATTTTTAAGCCAAGCAGATTGAAGGCATCCGTATTGATCCTCTGGAATTCAAGCTGTGGTCGAGCCATGTGGTGTGTGTTATGTTTAGGCGTTTCAAAAGCATAATTAAAGGAACAGCGAATTTGTTCTTCTACTATTTCTTCGCAATGTAACATGATCGATTTTTCTAATCGGTATCCACTAATCCGCACGTCATCCAAGCCAAAGATATGATCTGCATGGCTATGCGTGTAAAGGACTGCATGGACCCAGGGGATACCTTCCCTTAGCAGTTGCAACCTGAGTTCAGGCGGCGTATCTATCAGAAATCCCCCTTCAGGAGCACCTACATAAACCGAAGTGCGCCCGCGTTGGTTTTTGGGGTTAGATGAAGTACAGACTTGGCAGTCGCAGCCCACAATAGGAATTCCCACACTGGTTCCTGTTCCCAATGTAATAAATTCACCAGTCCTATGTGAGAATAGATTTGAATCCTGTTGCATTACTCTGTGATCGCTTTTCAAGTGGCTCAACTCAGCTTACGCCACAATATTCACTGACCCCATCCGCTGTCACAACCAGTAATTGATCAGTGAGCGGATGGTCCATCGTTAAATAATCACTGGCAATATTGTGTTGAATTTTGTCAATGATGTTTGCCTTGCTTAAGCTGAGCGCTAGCAAAAAGTCACGATTGGGAACTCCGGTAAGAAATTCACTGCCCAGAAACTTCCGCGCCTGCTTGTAAAATGATTGACTCAGTACCTGAGATGCATTATAGGCATCCGGCTTACTTTGAATGATCATATTCGGACCATCTTCTCTGGACATGCAGATGAGTTCGATTTGGTGATCTTCAAAATACCGGTCTAGGTTTTCCAAAGCAATCTGGTGTAATCGATTGAGGTCTATGCCCCATTTATCAAGGAGTTTTTCGTGAATATACCAATAGGCATTTGATTCATCGACGACATACAGAATCGCCAGATCCGCGACCCAGCTTTCACCTACAAAGTTAGGGAAATTCTGTTCCCATGATTCTCTTGAGATCAGAATGGGCATGATTCGGTCTTGTATTTCAATCAGCTCGGGTTCCGTCTGGGCAGTCCCCCACTCATTGATTTGCAGGATCGTCGCTAGAGCTGTCGTAATATTCTTCTCAAAATGTTCAGGTGTTGTCAGGTAAGCACGGTAGAAATTTGTCAGATTGATTTCTGACTCAGCAAATTTTAATCGAAAACCCGGTATCAATTGAGAGGAAGCCAGTGGAAACTTTTTTTGCGCCAGACGCAAAACTTCATTGGCAAATAAGTCCGGGGGATTGGAGGGATTCTGTGATAGTTGAACGGAGTGCAGAATCTGTTGAACCGTTTCAATAAAATTATGATGGTCTTTTGGATCATAGAAAAATGTGACAACCATCTGAATTGCTCGTTCTCGGATCAACCAGAGATTCCAATGGAGCCATCGCTTTTGAAGCAAGGGAACTCGAGTCAGTAATTCTTTCCACCAGGACGAGTTTTTTTGAATTATGGCTTCACCGGAATACCCGATCGAATCGTGTTCGATTGCCAGGGGGCCCCGCTTTTGTACTTTCCTGTGTTTGACAAAAAATTGATCAAAATCAATTTTTAAGTCTGAATCATAATTTGACTGGGGGAGTAGAGATTGCCAGTGACAGCTTATCGTTAATGTTGCATTTCCGTCAGGAGTACTGAGCTGAAGAATCCCCTCGTTTTCATCCTTGACCCAATCCTCGGGATAGGAGAGCGAATACCAATGTGCGGGTCCTGTATAATTGACCCATTGATTGAAATGCTGTTCAGACAATTAATCACCATCATCACAAGGAATGATTCAGATTCGGGAATAACTGGTTACAGAAAATGTCTGCTCCCCACTTATTCGAACGGAAACTTTATAGTAGTACATTTTGAAAAAGAACTCTATCT
Organism: uncultured Gimesia sp.; assembly: GCF_937910335.1. Taxonomy (GTDB): domain Bacteria; phylum Planctomycetota; class Planctomycetia; order Planctomycetales; family Planctomycetaceae; genus Gimesia. The sequence goes on from NZ_CALEMX010000300.1 coordinate 4,654, forward strand.
GAATAACTAGACAGGTATTTTCCAGCAAGCTGCTATTATTCTAAGCAGCGAAATGCCTTTCCCAGTGGCAATCCTCGAAAGCTTCCGGAAACCATGATCTGAGATGATATTTATATAATATCGTAAGCGATTTAATATCAAATGGTTACGGATATCTGTTTACCACCGTACTTAAGCTGGTACGACGTTTGCTTAAGAGTACAGAACAGCTAAGAGCAAAGTTTAAGAACAATGAACAGTACTCTTTCGCTTTCAAAAACTTCACCAAAGGATACGCTGCTGGGGAGTATAGCCGAACCTTCCCTTGTTGGGACTGTTTGGGCGAGCGCCTATACACTCAGCGGCGTCCTTTTTTTGAGATGTGAAGACCAAAACGGGTGAAAATTCTTCGGCAGTCGGTTAGCCTGCCTCAGTTTTAACCAAAGAAATTCACTTCATTTTAAAACGAAGTCTTGAATAAGGACTCTGCTCTATTTCTTCTTCTTTTGATCAGGCTTTGTCTTGCCGGAAACAGGCTTCATTATCAAAAGACCCAGTGGTGGTAAATTTAAGGTGATACTGTGATCCATCCCGTGGCTGTTGATTTTTTCACTGTAAACTCCCCCGGCATTTCCGATATTGGAACCACCATAGATTTTGGCATCACTATTGATGATCTCATTGTAAAATCCAGCTTTGGGGACTCCAATTCGATATCCGTCTCTGGGGACAGGAGTGAAGTTTCCTATCACAATGACGTGATCAGCGCCATCTTCTGTATTTCTTTGAAACGCAAAGACGCTATTGGTTGAATCGTCACATTGAATCCACGAAAAACCTTCTGGAGAGAAGTCTGTTTCATAAAGGGATTTTTCTGTTCGATACAGGTAATTCAGATCGCCGATCAAGCGATGAATCCCATCGTGTTTTTCTTGACCCTGAAGATTCCAGTCGAGTTCGCTATCGTGATTCCATTCATGCCATTGAGCCAGTTCACCACCCATGAAAAGCAGTTTCTTACCGGGCATTGTATATTGATATCCATACAACAGCCTCAAGTTCGCAAATTGTTGCCATAAATCTCCCGGCATCTGTGAGAGCAAAGAGCGTTTGCCGTGAACAACTTCGTCATGGGATAATGGTAAGACAAAATTTTCCGTAAAGGCATAAATCATTCTGAAGGATAATTCGCCCTGGTGGTGAGAACGGTGGATGGGATCGAAATGCATATAGCGGAGCGTATCATTCATCCAGCCCATATCCCATTTCATATTGAACCCCAGGCCGCCATTGTAGACGGGATGTGAGACACCACCCCAGGATGTTGATTCTTCCGCGATGGTCAGAATTCCAGGATACTCACCATGTAGGCTGATATTTGCATCTTTCAGAAATTGAATTGCTTCCAGGTTTTCCCGTCCCCCACTTGAATTGGGTATCCACTCTCCTTCTTCGCGTGAATAATCCAGGTAGAGCATTGAGGCGACGGCATCGACTCGCAAACCATCAAAGTGATATTTATCAACCCAGAAATGTGCGCTCGAGAGTAGAAAGTCACGTATTTCATTACGGCTGTAGTTAAAGATATAAGTTCCCCAGTCGGGGTGAAAACCTTTCCTGGGGTCTTCATGTTCATAGAGGCAGGTTCCATCGAAACGGCCGAGAGAGTGTCCATCGGTCGGGAAATGGCCGGGTACCCAGTCGAACAGAACGCCAATTCCTTCCTGATGACAATAATCTACAAAGTACATCAGGTCATGGGGAGTTCCAAAGCGACTTGTGGGCGAAAAATATCCAGTGGTCTGATAGCCCCATGACCCATCGAACGGGTGTTCGGTAATGGGCATCAATTGAATGTGAGTATATCCCAATTGTTGCACATACTCGACCAGTTGTTTGGCGAGTTCTCGATAGGAAAAAAACTGACGACCATCTTTAGGGCTCTTCCAGGAACCGAGGTGGACTTCGTAAATCGTAATGGGCTGGTTATGCCAGTTGGTTTCTTCTCGACGACTTAACCACTCGGAATCCTGCCAGGGAAAATTTTCCAGATTATAAACGATCGAAGCCGTTTTGGGGCGGAGTTCAGAGTAGAACGCGAAGGGATCACTTTTTTCAAAAAACTCGCCGTTTTGACCACGCAGACTGAATTTGTACGCTTCACCTTCAGAAATGTTGGGGATGAATCCAGACCAGACACCTTCATCGCTGGAATTCAGAAAGTGTTCACCGTGCTTCCAATGATTACTGTCACTGATAATACAAACTTCAGCCGCATTGGGTGCCCAGACAGCAAACCGTGTCCCTTTGGTTCCATTAACTTCGTCAAGGTGTGCCCCCATTGTTTGATACATAGTACAGTGCATTCCTGTCTTTAGTGCATGAAGTTCTGAGGATGAAAATAATGTTTCACTGATTCGAATCGTATTATTTTGGTCCTGCCCACGGCAAGGGGAAGTCGGTTGGTCGCGACTAGCTTCAAAACGAGAGAGCTGATTCATTTCAGTATTTATTTCACCATCCTGTAGATATGAACCGATGAGCTTTCGAATCATAATAATCAGAAAGCCTATTATAACTAGAGTTCGGCCATATTGTTACTCTTCCTTTACGTGGTTTTTCACTCGCGAACAGTTCCTGCATTCCTGCGCGGTTTTTACTTATCAGAGCCGAATGATGTTAATCTGCTCCTGTAATAACAATTATTATGAGTACGCAAATGGAGGCAATTAAGCGGGATGATGTACTCAAGTCACTGGCGATATTGTTGAAAATTGAATTTTCGGCAAGCTTTACTCAAGTGGCATGAGCTGCAGCAAACTATAATTACAGGACACCGTTTTCTTTTCTTCAAAAGTTCTGATCTAAGCATAAGTTATCTCATGAATGATCAGTCGCTTTAAAGGTTCTGTTTTGTCCATTCATCGAAGTACACTATTGATCCTCGGACCTCTGGTCCTGATGACCGGTTTTTATCTTCTGACCTTTTCCAGGGTACAAGAGGGTAAAGCTTCATCGAACGTGGTCCAATTGAGTGCTCCTGAAATGTTCAACAACCCTACTCTGATCAAAGCCACTGAGCCCAGCACCAGTCTACAACTCAAATGTGAATCTCAGGCAGAAGCATTACAAGAGCGAATTTCTCTTCACATCAATGTGTTGGTCAAGGCACCCTATATCTTGATGGGGGATTACGAAACTGAAACATTAGAGGCCCTTCATCAAAAAACAATCCTGCCTATCCAGCATGCTTTGAGTATTTCTTACTTTGATACACAACCAGATCAGCCTATTACCATTATTACTCTCTCCAATAGGGAACGCTACCAGCGGGTTGCTTATGAGCTTGATCAGAGAAAAACCGGATCATATTACGGTTATTTTCAATCTGACGAGATGCGGATTGTGCTGAATCTGGCGACTGGCAGCGGTACATTGGGGCACGAACTGACGCATGCCTTAGCGCAGATCGATTTTCCAGAGATGCCAGAATGGTTTGATGAAGGGTTGGCATCCTTGCATGAGCAGTGTGAGTTCTCAGAAGAGGGAGATCAGTTGCTGGGCACTTCTAATTGGCGCGCACAATTGCTGTTAACTGCTTTGGATCGCGAGCTTCTTCCCGAATTAAATTCGCTGGTTCAACAGACTAGAATCAGTAAAAAACAAGAAGCACTCACTTATGCTTATGCACGCTATTTCTGTCTGTATCTTCAGCAGAAAAAGCTCCTCTCCCCCTTTTATCGCAAGTTGCGGACAAACCAGAAATCCGACCAAACCGGCGTGCGAACATTACAGCAGTTGTTGAATGTGGATCATCTGTCTGAAGTCGATGCCGATTTCCAAAAGTGGCTATCTGAGTTTCGCAGAAATTCAAATCAATAAGAGAGCGGACGATCATTTCCTGTCTTCAGTGAAAAAACACGAAAATATCGTTCTCAAAAATTGTAGCGATCAAGCATTCTCTCCCCTCCTGCTACGCCCTATAATTACGCTTCAAACAAATGGTCTCCTGGTACGGTTGATACTTCCAATATGAATACTTCTAGATTACGCGTCTGCAGTTTTGAAAGTCGTAAGAGTGAGGCGATGCAGGCTTTGATTGAACGAAACCAAGCAATCCCGACACTCGTACATTCTATGGATGAAATTCCGTTGGAAAATAATGAGCAGGTAAAGACGTTCTGTGAAATGTTGTTCCGTGAAGAAATCGATCTGGTCGTGTTTTTGACGGGCGTCGGTGCGACGGCCTTACTGGATGCAGCGAAACTGTATTATCCGCAGGAACAGTTTCTGGAAGCACTCCGGAAAACGAACATTACGGTGCGCGGTCCCAAGCCTACTGTCGTCCTGCGAAAATGGGAAGTTCCCATCCATTTTACTGCCCCAGAACCAAATACCTGGCATGAAATCATATCTATCTGGGATCAACAACAATTCTCGGTCTCAGGCAAACGGGTTGTTGTGCAGGAATATGGAAAACCAGTGCAAGAATTTTATGATGAATTAAAATTACGTGGGGCGCAAGTTCTTCCGATTGCAGTCTACCGCTGGGCATTACCAGAAGATTTAAGTGGTTTAAGGAAAGCCATTCATAGGACCATTCACAATGAATTCGACGTGTTGATGTTTACCAGCGCCCAGCAGATAGCGCATGTCCTGCAGATAGCGGAAGAAGAACGGCTTAAAGAGGAATGGCTCAGTGCGGCTGCAAAAACGATGATCGCCTCCGTTGGTCCGGCCTGCACCGAAGCACTCTTGCAGGCAGAGATTTCAGTCGATTTTGAATCGAGCCCACCTAAAATGGGCCCGCTGGTGAAAGATGCGATCCTCGCTGCTCCTGCCATTTTAGCGCAAAAACGTTAAACGTACTTTCATCATTCCATTCTTTCGGGATTCTGGATGCTCCTGAATTTCAGTCGTCATGGATTCCTGCTAAAATCTTATCATGTGTTTGAATTACGAATATTATATTTGAAAGTATTGAAAATGGATTCCCAAGTGGCTGATTCAGCCCCCTATCAGAATAGTCGTTTTATGAAAGCGGTCCGCCGCGAACCCGTAGATACCACTCCCATTTGGATTATGCGACAGGCGGGGCGATATCTGCCTGAATATATGGCCGTTCGCAGTAAAACGACTTTTATCGAGCTTTGTAAAACCCCCGCTCTCGCTGCGGAAGTCACGTTGACGGCTCAGCGGGTTCTAGGAGTTGATGCCGCGATCCTATTTGCCGATCTGCTGCCGATTCTGGAACCGATGGGCCTTGATCTGGAGTATTTGAAAGGCGAAGGCCCTGTTATTCATAATCCGATTCTAGATGCCTCTCAAGTTGATCGGTTGACAGACATTGCTGATATGGATTGTCTGGACTTTGTGTTTCAAGCAGTCAAATTAATTCGGGCTGATTTACCTGCGGACATTCCCCTGCTTGGTTTTGCTGGCTGTCCTTTTACGTTAGCCAGTTATGCTATTGAGGGAGGAAGTTCGAAAAACTACCGTCGCACGAAACAGATGATGTATAACGACCCGGGAGCATGGCACGCTTTAATGAATCGTTTTGTGGATAATCTGGTTGTCTATTTAAGGCGCCAGATAGAAGCTGGTTGTCAGGCCGTTCAGATATTCGATAGTTGGGCGGGTTGTCTTTCGCCTGAAGACTATCAGAAATATGTGCTACCCTACACTGCAAAGCTGGTTGTTGGAGTTCAGGATGATGCGCCAGTGATCAACTTTCTCACGGGCAATCCTGCGTTGTTGCCTTTGCAGAGACAAGCGGGCGGAACTGTGTTTGGCGTCGATTGGCGTATCAGTCTCAAAGAGGCTTGGGAAATATTAGGTCCTGATGTCGCCGTTCAGGGAAACCTCGATCCCATTGCCCTTTATGCAGATCTGCCTGTTCTTAAAGAAAAGGCAAAGTCAGTACTCGATGCGGTCGGTGGTCGTAACGGACATATATTTAATCTCGGGCATGGCGTGATGCCGGATATGAACCCCGACAATGTAAAAGCCCTCGTGGAAATCGTACATGAGCTGGGAACTCGATAAATTGAATTCACTCTGGTGTATTTTTTCGTTGTTGTGACATTGATCGATCAATAGTATGAATCAATCTTCAAATTCAGAAAAAACAAAACGCATTGTTGTCGTTGGCGGAGGCATTACCGGCCTCTCTGTTGCACATCGACTGCTCGAACTGGCAGAAGAAAAAAAACAATCGATAGAAATCACCGTATTCGAATCGAGGTCAGAAGCCGGGGGTTGGATCGGCA
>NZ_CALEMX010000301.1 GCF_937910335.1 uncultured Gimesia sp.
GATTCGAGCCTGGATCGATTCCTGGCTCAACCCAAATGGGAAATATCGGATTACTAACATTGATCGACTTCGGCAGGTGAACATTGAGTTAGTGCATCCGCTCAAAACCGAGTATCCCTTTCGCTGGTCTTCTGAGCCGTTTGTTCTACCACGAGAATTTGGGATGGAGACACTAATAGAAAAATCAGAAGCACTATCTCGCACAGAATTTGTCAATGCATTGAAATCAGCGGGTTACACAGGTAAGGCACCCGAGCGGATGGAAGAGACAGCAGTACCGGACAAGACGCTTCAGCGATTGAAAGAATGGAACTTTATTTCGCAGTATACTGTGATCCAGGATATGCACGCAGAAATCGGGAAAGAGGGAGAATCACCGGAACGGATAGCAGTGCTGGCGCTTGCCTATGCCAATCTGGGCAGTTTGACCGAAAACCTATGGAGCCCTGCTCACAAAGTGTTCAAGGCACGGGCCCTGTTGTACGCAGAACGACTGACGGTACGCATGGATGATTCTCCCTGGGCATTAGCGCATAGAGCCTATGTGAGAGCATTTGTTGGGCGTCATCGGAGTGCGTTAACAGATATTACAGCTATGCGATCAGCTATCAGTGAGAACTCCAGTCATAAACGTCCCCTTCCCGAATGGATTGAACTGATCGACGCGTATTGCTCTTACAAGCCGGATGTTTTGGACAAGGCTATTGAAAATGAGGATATAAAATACTTAGCACTTTATTTGCGTGTGCTGCTGGCAGATCCCGCTGGCGATGAAAAGCAAATGCTGACCAACATCGAGCAACTGCTTGCACTGGAACCAACCTGCTGCCGGGCCATGGATCAGCTTTGTGAAGTGAACTCACTGGGGATTCTAAGGATGGTCACCGAACAACGGCTAGATCAACTTTGGCCAGCGATGTATCAAAAACTGTTGGAGAGCAATCTTCCCAATTCAACCAAGGCTCCCATCCAAAGGTATCTTTCGTCTCCATTTAGTTTGATTAGCGAACAACAGTTACGGATTCAAGTCACTCAATTACTGAAAAACTCCCAGACAATAGAAATGGAACCATCTCTGAATGTGCTAGGACAGCTACTTCAGGAAGTCTCTTTTATACACACCCATCGGAAACTCAAACTTCTCACTGGCAATCTCAGTGTCAATGCCGATGACGTTCTTTCAAAATATCGACCGCTGATCAAGGGGCATCCTTATGAGCAATTTATTGAAAGTTATTCATCGGATCAAGGAGAATCGAAAACAGCTTATGAAAAGTTACTCCAGTCTCACGATCCGCGCGAACTGGAGTTAATCTCATTTCCGCTGATTTTTAACAGTAACTACAAATTAAGCCAACAAGCCTATTTTACTCTTTATAATGAAGCAATTTCGAATATCGATTTTGTATACCAGGATCAGCTTCGACATGCACATTGTTTAAAAAAACTGATTTCTGAAAGCAGACAGGAGCAAAACAGCAAGTTCGCTGAAATACTTCTGAAAGTCAGCCCCCACATGCCGCAAACTGTGGCCATGAACATCGACACAAGCAGGGAATATGTAAAAACACACAAAGCTGATTTAATGGAAAAATATGGAAAAAATACCGTTGTTTTAACAGCGTTAGCCAATAGATATCTAGCAGATTATGAGGACGTTAAAGCAGAAGAAATATTCCAACGTCGAATTGCAATCGTTCCCGATTATAAGACATATACATCCCTGGCTGGACTTTACTATAAACGAGGCGAGAAGGAGAAGTGGAAGGAGACAATGGAAAAAGCTCTCGAACTTCCCTCAACAGGACTTCAGAATGCTCTCATTCAGAGCAAGCTGGCACATTATTACATGGAGCAGGGAGAATGGGAGCAGGCGAAACCTTTTGCGATGAAAGCGGCCGAGACCTATTCAGGCTGGGGATTACAATGTGCGGCCAAGTGCTATGAAGGGCTAGGTGACCTGAAACAGGCGGAAGCTTTTCGGAAAGCTTGTTCAATGCGGTACAAATCGAGTTCTGCCGATTGGTACTTCTGGTGTGTGCGAACCGACCATGGAGATATCGAATCAGCGCGTCGGCTGGCCGAGAAGTATCTCTTAGCAAACACTGATGCGAATAATCTTGACTTGAGAATGCAAGTCGGCGTTTTTCAGTCGATCCAGGGATTGAAGACTCAGGCATTCAATACATACTTAACCGCTTTCAATAGATACAAGGATTCCTATTGTGGCTTGCATGCGGCTTTACTGGCTGATGAACTTGAATTAACTGACCAGCGTGATGACTTGCTCACAAAAATTTCCGAACGATGGCCCACCGATTTTGGAATGGCTGAACTCTCAAACCTTTTCCAGCGCATGTTGTTGAAACAAGATTCAGTCGACTGGAATCCGGTTTGTTTCCAATCTCTGATCGCCCAGATACCGGACGGAAGTCCCACAAATTATTATTATTTCGCCGGGAAATTTTTAGAACAGCGGGACCAAAAGGAGTTGGCAGAAAAATATCTACAACTTGCAGCCACATCATCCATCTCCAATAAATACAATTGCGTGTTGGCGACTCAAAATCTAAGGACAAAAAAGAAAGAGATCAAAGCACGCCGTACCACGGAAAAAGATGCAGATTATGGTCAAGCGATGTTGCTCTTGAAAAAAGCTTTATACCTCAAAAATACAGGGAAATTGGAAAAAGCACTCAAAAATATTGACGAAATTCTCAAATTAAAACCGGATCTGGTCATCGCCCTGATAAATCGAGCCCAGATTAATGAATCGCTGAATAATTTCGCCGCCGCCATCACTGATTACAAAAAAGCGATTGAGATCGAACCGGAGTACTGGTTACCTCATAATAATCTGGCTTTTTTACTGGCAGCTTGCGAGAGTGAAGAAATTCGCAATGGTTCTCAGGCACTCAAGTACGCTCAACAGTCGTTTGATCTGCTCCCTACTAAGTTCTGGGTGAATTATGGAGCTTTGGCTGTTGCTTATGCTGAAGCGGGGCAATTCGAAAAAGCCATTGAGATGCAAAAACAAACTGTGTTGCGCGCCCCGGAAAAGCAAAAGGACAATGCAACCCAGAGATTCAGGTTGTTCAGCGAGAGTAAACCCTATCGGCGTTCTTCTGAAAAGGAATAGCCGCAGTCAAAACAATCGATAAAACGAATCCTGATCTTATAGACTGGCCGAATTTCCAATTGTTTGATTTCAATGTCACAAAATAGATCACTGATATGAGCGATTCAGGAGTCAGTGACGGCTCGCTTGAAAAAGAAAATGAGTTCACTCATCCTCAAACCAGAATATCCTTCAGCAGATGATCTTCATCGGCAGGGCCGATGAGTCTTTGATCTAATCCTTGATAGGGGACTTTGAGTTTTCTGGCGTTGAGGCCTGTCAGATGCAGGATCGTGGTTTGCAGGTCGCGGACGCTCGTTTTCTTTTCAGCAATGAAGTAACCGAGTTCGTCGGTTTTGCCGTAAGTCATGCCCCCTTTGATGCCGCCACCTGCCATCCAGATGGAATAGCAGTGGGGATGATGATCACGGCCTAAAAATTTCGAACCGTTACGTTCTTCGTTCATGGAAGTTCTACCAAACTCGCCACTCCAGACAATCAATGTTTCATCGAGCATACCCCGCTGCTTGAGGTCCAAGATGAGAGCATATAACGGCTGATCGATCATTTTGGCTTTATTTGGGACAGCTGTGATCAAGTCATTGCCCTTTCCCGTACCATGCATATCCCAGCCATAATCAAACAATTGAATGAAGCGTACGCCGCGTTCTACCATACGACGGGCAAGCAGACAGTTGTTGGCGAACGAAGGCGTTTCACCGGTGGTGCCATACAGTTCGTGAGTCTGTTTGGTTTCACTGTTCAAGGCGACCGCTTCCGGGACTGACATTTGCATGCGGAAAGCCAGTTCGTACTGATTGATGCGGGTCAGCGTTTCCGGATTGCCAAACTGTTTAAGTTCGAATTCATTGAGCGATTTCAACGCGTCGAGACTGCGACGTCTTACCTCACGGTTGATGCCTTTGGGGTTGGTGACATACAGAATGGGATCACCAGTAGTACGGCATTGCACACCTTGATAGACCGAAGGCAGGAATCCACTGCCCCAGAGACTTTTTCCGCCGCTGGGATCACTGCCGCCACTGAGCAGAACCATATATCCCGGCAGATTCTTATTTTCGGAACCCAGACCATAAGTAATCCAGGAACCCATTGATGCACCACCAAATCGAGGTGCACCAGTATAGAGTAATAGTTGAGCGGGCGCATGATTGAATTGATCGGTGTGCATCGAATTGATGACCGTGACATCATCAGCTACCTTTTGGAAGTTAGGTAAGAGTTCACTCAGCCAGGTCCCCGATTGACCGCATTGTTTGAATTTGTACGGCGTTCCCAGCATTTTGGGATGCCCTTTGATGAAGGGGAAGCCACGGCCTTTCAGAAACGAATCAGGACAAGGTTGCATATTGCGTTTGACGAGCTCGGGTTTATAGTCAAACAGTTCCTGCTGCGGAGGTGATCCTGCCATATGCAGGAAGATCACGCTCTTTGCTTTGGCGGGCAGCCGGAACTTTTGAGTTTCCGTACTCTGCGGTGATTTGGCAGAAGCGCTTTGGTTGTCAGCCAGCAGTGAACTTAATGCGAGCGCACCAATGCCGGTGGAACCTTTCGCTAAAAATTGACGGCGGGTGACTGCCTGTAGTTGTTGATGTCTCAGATTCATGACTTTATCCTTTGGTAAGAACGCCATCCATATTCAATAGAACATTGGCGATGACGGTCCAGGCTGCCAGTTCCGATTTATTGTATTCAGCGGGAAGCGGGCTTAATTTATTTTCAACGAGTTTCGCTGCTTCCTCGGGATGCGATTGATAGTATTTCAATTCCGATTCATAAAGTTTCAGTAACGGCTCAATTTGCTCAGGCTGAGCAGGGCGAATCAGACTTAACTTCAGCCCGTATTCAATACGGGAACGCGGTGTTTTTCCGCCTTCTTTAAAAATGCGACTCCCCAATGCCTGAGAGATTTCGATAAAGACCGGGTCGTTTAACGTAATCATGGCTTGGAGTGGTGTATTGGTGCTGATACGTCTGATCGTACAAATTTCGCGACTCGGCGCATCGAACGTTGCCATGGAAGGGTAGGGCACGGTTCGTCGCCAGAAAGTGTAGAGACCTCTGCGGAACCGATCGGTATTTTTACTGGTGGCCCAGGTACGTTGACCGTTAAATGCGGCTCGCCAGATTCCCTCGGGTTGAACAGGATAAACAGAGGGACCGCCGATTTTTTTATTGAGTAAACCGCTGATGACCAGTGCCTGATCACGAATCATTTCTGCTTCCAATCGATAGCGAGAGCCGCGCGAGAGGAGTCGATTGCGAGGGTCTTTCTGGATATGTTCGGGTTTCGTCACTGACGACTGTTGATAGGTATTTGACATCACAATGGTTTTGAGCAGGCCTTTCATGTCCCAGCCGCTCCGGACGAATTCAGTCGCCAGCCAGTCGAGTAATTCAGGATGACTGGGCAGTTCGCCTTGCGTACCAAAATCTTCCTCGGTAATCACGAGTCCTGCGCCAAATAATTGTGACCAGAGACGGTTCACATTCACGCGGGCCGTCAATGGGTTTTCCGGCGAGGTCAGCCAGCGGGCGACAGCAATGCGATTCGAAGGTGTTTTTTCTGGTGGGGAATTAAAGGCGCTCAGTAGCGCGGGTTCGACAATGTCGCCGGGTGTCAGGAAGCTGCCCCGTACCATAATGTGGGTTTTGCGTTGTTTGTCCGCAGGCAGTTCCTGCATGATAGGAAGCTGTGGATACACGGGTTTTGATTTTTTGAGCTGCGCGATTTGATCCCGCGTTGGTTTGAGAGTCGGAGCAATCGTACGGTAGTAGGCGGCCAGTTTTTTCTGTTGTGCCGGTGTTCGATCCGCTGATTTGGTATCGACGATTGCGAGAAGATCATCAGATACATTGAGACGCGGTTCGAGTTTTGTTTCCGTCGTGTAGGAAAGTCGAAAGTTCCCCAATGCATATTGTGGGTCTTTATAATTGTGAGACAAAGTGATAATCAGTCGTTGTTTTTCTGCTTTCGCAAGTGTGGTGTTTTCAGGAATGAAGTAAGCGCTGTGTGTTTTGCCGAGTTGAGGACCAACGCCCCAGCCTTTCAGGTTCTTATTAGCGGGATCAATGGCTGCCTTCACTGGGAAGCCGGTTTGAGAGAAGGAGGCAATGGCGCGTTTTAAGGGTATTGTTTTGCGACGCGAGACCGACAGCGTGCGGGACGGAGCAGGGTATGCTTCTACAATCGTTTGCCAGATTACGGTTCGTTTGGCGTCGAGTAAGCTGACTTTGAAGTTGGATAACCTTTCGCCGGCTCCATCAGTTCGGTTCCAGATCGCAATTCGATTAATGGGAGTCTCTTTTTTCAGATTCAGTTCCCACCAGGGTTTGACTTCCGTATTGGTATGAGTTGTCGATTTGGCATCAAAAAAATGACCGTCGGTATTGCCATCAATGGCCAGGTTCGCGGCACCGGAATTCGAGGTGCTCGATTGGGAAGCGGCTCCCTGGCTGGATATATTTTTGTCGCCTTGGAATACCTGGACTTCTGCCAGCGACAGAATCTGTTTTTTGTTTCCCTGATGTTCCACTCGCAGGAATTGCCCTTTCACCGGCGTATCGATCGTTTTAAAAGGCATGCTCTCAACTTTGATTTGAGATAATACAAAATTGCCATCTTTGGCACGCCCCGGCCCTTTTGAGGGCAGGCTCGCATCGGGGAGCGCTTCCAAACGCAATGCTTTGAATGCCGGAACATCGAGTTCTGCCTCAATGATATAGTTCTCTTTGGCAGCAGGACCAGTTGCCAGAATAGATCCCTCTTTTAGAATTTGGAATTTCGTTGTTTTGGCGGTCGACTGAACGGTCAATGGGTTCAGAATCTTCCACGCTGGCTTCGCATGCAAAGTCGATTCCCACTTTTCTTGAGCAAGAGCGAGTTCTTTCGTATGGATTTGCAGCTTCTGATTGAGCGCCACGATTTCCGAATCGATCCGCTTGGTTTCTTGCAGCATGGACGGCGTGGGGGCGATGATTGTAGGGGCATCCGTCGGTTGATCGTTGTCTGCCGTCTGATTGAAGTAGGCATAAAGCTGATAGTATTCTTTTTGTGAGATGGGATCGTATTTATGGGAATGGCATTTGGCACATCCCATGGTAAGCCCCATCCAGACCTGAATAGTCGTATCTACCCGATCCGTGATGGCGGCGGTCCGGAATTCTTCGTCGTCGGTACCACCTTCCGTATTGGTCATGGTATTGCGATGAAACGCGGTTGCCACTTTTTGTTCAAGTGTCGCATTCGGCAGGAGATCTCCCGCCAATTGCTCAAGTGTAAATTGATCGAAGGGTTTGTTCTGATTGAACGCGGAGATCACCCAGTCCCGGTAACGCCAGATGGTCATTCGCAGCGGATCAGAACCGTAACCTTTGGAGTCGGCATATCGCGCCAAATCCAACCATTTACGCGCCCAGCGTTCTCCATAAGCCGGATCGGCCAGAAAACGATCGACCAGTTTTTCATACGCATTGGGAGAGGAATCGTTGATAAACTGATCGACTTCAGCCAGCGTAGGAGGTAAGCCACGCAGATCGAAACTCAGGCGGCGGATGAGTGTATATCGGTCTGCCTTAGGGTTCGGATTCAGGCCCGCCTGTTCTAATTGTGCCAGTACAAAATAATCGATTTCGTTGGCGGCCCCGTTTTTCAGTTTGACTGCAGGCCGTTGGGGACGCTGTGGTGGAACAAAGGACCAATGACGTGCATACGGGGCGCCCTGTTCGATCCAGGCTTTGATTAATGCGATTTGAGAATCCGTTAATTTGTCTCCGACATCGGGAGGGGGCATGATTTCAGATTCATCAGACGAAATAATGCGGCGATAAAGTTCACTTTGATTGACGTGCTTGGGAACAATCGCATGCGTTTCACTTTCCAGTTTTGCTGTGGCAGCGGTTCTCAGGTCAAGTCGCAGGTCAGCTTCGCGCGTGCCTTCATCAGGTCCATGGCAGTGAAAGCAGTTTTTGGACAGGATCGGGCGGATGTCTCGATTGAAATCAACGTCAACGACCGGTTTCTTTTGATCGGATGATTTCTCTGCCAGCGTCGTGGTACTACCGGCTGCAACACACGCGATGAGCATTCCAGATACAAAGAACCGCGGCGAGAAATCAAACATAGGTAGGCACCTTCAGGATGGAGTGTAATGAAGATGTGCCAGATGAAGCAGAGTGTGACACATCAAACATTACGAATCAGGTTTGGTGACACCGGTCCTCCGGTGTCAAAACCGAGGGTAGCTGTCTGTTTTGAAACAGGCAGCAGGTAAGTTAATATAGCTTAAGTGGCGCAAGCACCACCGTTTATCTTAACTACCTGAGCAAGCAGATGCAAGAAAATGTCACGTTGGAGAGTCAGGCCCGGTAAACAAAATTCGCTGAAATCCGAGTTTTATTCAATTCCCAGATTACGTTCGATATTCCGGGCTTTGGAACTCATAATGTATTGTTGCCACCAGGGGTCAGGATCTGATTCTTTAGGCCGATCGCCGCGTGCTTCATCGCCAACGGAACTCCACTGATCGATTTCGTCCTCACCACTCCAGTCGGAGTCGAATGGCTTGGGCTTAAACACACGCAGTGTCTCGCGATTGAGCTCTGAAATGGGATCAATGATCGATGCACAACCCGATGTAAATAATAAAGCCGGAGAGAGGGCGATACACGCTAAAACAAACGATTTCATAAGTCGTTCCTCCATACAATCTCCTCCAGATGAGGACAAAAAGATCTTCATCCGTTAAGATTGATGGTCAACAATATAGAAATAAGGTGTGAATAGGGAGTTGGATCCCTGTGAGAGAAGAGTGTGGGCATTCTAATGAATTTGTATTTTGAGTCTACCCCTTTTTGGGGGGACTTCAGTTGGGAACGTTTCATCCAATCATTTTAAGGAGATCACGTGGATTCTGATTTAGATGTACTTATAGTAGCACCGCATCCCGATGATGCTGAAATCAGTATTGGAGGGACCATTCTGGCCTGTAAACAGCAGGGCCTCCGTGTAGGAGTCATAGAATTAACCAACGGTGAACCAACGCCTTATGGCAGTCCGGAAATCCGAGTTAAAGAGACGGCTGCTGCCACGGAAGTATTGGATCTGGATTGGCGCCAATCTCTGGGATTGCAGAATCGGAGCCTGGAATCCAGTCTGGATGCACGACGGGAGTTGGCTGTGGTATTCCGACTTCAAAGACCCAAAATTATTTTGGCCCCCTATTGGGAGGATGTTCATCCCGATCATGTGGCTGCCAGTCATCTTACGGATGCGGCTCGATTTTGGGCGAAACTCAGCAAAACCGATATGCCTGGCGAACCATATTGGCCTCCGCAGATTTATTATTTCTGGAGCATTCATCTGCGAAACCATCCTAAACCAAGCTTCGTTTTCGATATATCTGACCAGATCGACCTGAAAATGCAGGCTATTCGTTGTTATGAAAGCCAGATGCTTACAGGTAAATCGACTGAACATCCCACGGTTTTAGATGATATCAAAGACCGAGCCCGCTATTGGGGCTGGACGATTCATCGTGGGTATGGTGAACCTTTTGCCAGTCGAGAAGAAGTCGGATTGGAAAGTTTTCTACCATTATTCTCTACGAAAAAGCCGTAGAGAGTAACAGAAATGCGGATTTCATGAGTTACGAAATCAAAAGCGATTCCAGAGTAAAATACACCTGAATTGTTGCAGATTTCAGGTTCAACCTTGAAAATCCGTCCTTTTATCGGTTAAACTTTGATAAAGAGAGTTTACTAATAATGACCGTTTGGCAAAGTCAAACTGCAAATTCGTAGCCGTTGAAGGATCTGGCTACTCATTCATCAATTTGCAGGGCTTTTCTTCGATCCTACCCGATAGTGCACAGTGCAATCCTTCCATTGACATTCCATTGAGGAGAAAAAAGAAGATGTCTCAACATTCACGTCGCGAATTTCTTGAACAATCGATGTTTGCAGCAGCCAGTGCGGCCGCTCTGGGCGCTTCTGTTCCTCATCTCTCGGCTGCGGAAAAACAGTCCAGCAGTCCAAATGAAAAATTGCGTGTTGCCTTACTAGGTGTGAATGGCCGTGGTCAATCTCACCTGAGTGCATTCACTGGTCGAAAAGATACAGAAGTGGTAGCAATTGTCGATCCTGATGAAAGCGTCGGGATGAAAAAGGGTGTCGGAAACGTTTACAAAAAGACCAATAAGAAACCTGCCTATTATAAAGACCTGCGAAAAGCATTCGACGATCAGAAAATTGATGTCGTCAGCATTGCGACTCCCAACCATTGGCACGCACTGGGTGCCATCTGGGCCATTCAAGCTGGCAAAGATGTTTATTGCGAAAAGCCGGTAAGTCATAATGTGAGTGAAGGACGACGTATTGTCGAAGCCGCTCGCAAGTACAAAAAAATTGTTCAAACAGGAACGCAGTGCCGTTCACAACCCGGTCTGATCGATGCGATCGCCTTTATCAAAGCAGGTGGCATCGGTGAAGTGAAACTGGCCCGCGGTACCTGTTACAAACGACGAAAGTCAATCGGTCCCAAAGGGAACTACGATGTGCCCGCCAGTGTTGATTACGATCTCTGGCTCGGACCAGCACCGATGGCACCGTTGACACGTTCACGTTTCCATTATGACTGGCATTGGCAAACACCTACGGGTAACGGTGACTTGGGGAACCAGGGCATCCATCAGATGGATGTCGCTCGTTGGGGCTTAGGCGTTGATAACGTTGGTGACAGCGTTCAAGCCTATGGTGGTCGCCTGGGTTATGTTGACGCGGGTGATGTCGCCAATACGCAGGTCAGCATTCACCAGTTTGGTGACAAGCGTCTGGTATTTGAAGTACGTGGTTTGGAAACCGAAGCCTATCGGGGTGCTAAAGTAGGAGTGATCTTCTACGGTTCCAATGGGTATGTGGTCATTCCCAGCTATAACAGTGCTTCGGCATTCGATAATGATGGAAAACTGATCAAGAAGTTTTCTGGTTCAGCAGATCAC
>NZ_CALEMX010000302.1 GCF_937910335.1 uncultured Gimesia sp.
ACGTTAAGGAAATGATTCCAAGTTATGAAATTTGTTATTTAGATTAGAGTGGAGATATCCCGTAGTGGACAGTTCATCGATAGCATTGATTTGTTTTGCGGCAGTGACGGTCACAATTCTGGCGATCTATCTGGTTGTTCGCGACTTATCTGGTGCCGGTACATCAAATTCTGGTAATTTTACAAAGCGTCCTCGACTTAGAAGAATTCGGAACGTGTTTGATCAGGAGCCCTCGAATAGTATCCTTGGGAAAATTGATCAGAGTTTTGATCGTTTGGTTCTCGAAAATGGCTCTGAACTTACGCCGTTTACTGCTTTTCTATTGATTGTAGCCTGTGGATTAGCCATCGGTGGTGCAATTTTTGTTTACTCGAATCAGCCTTTAGCTGGCATTGCCGGTATGATTGGTGGGATGTTTACCATCTTGATCATTTTGCATTTTCGTAGGAAAAGAAGAATGCACATGATCCAGGAAGAACTTCCCGAAATGATTGATTTACTGGCTCGCTCAACTCATGCTGGAGCCAGTTTAGAGCAGGCTATTACGATTGTGGGTGAAGAGGCTAAAGGGCCTTTGAGTTTTGAGTTCAGACGCTGTGCCCGGCAGTTAGATATGAATATGTCAGTGCCTTCGGTTATGAAGTCACTTTCAACTCGGATTCAGCTGATTGATCTGAAAATATTGACTTCAACGCTAATGCTGTATCGTAAAACTGGTGGTAATCTGCCCGCGAATCTGGAACGAATGTCAGGAGTGATTCGCGACAGAATAAACTATCGTCGCCAAATGAAGGCATCGACAGGTGCTGGCCGTGCATCCGCATTGCTCATGACGGTGGTGGCACCGGTTGCATTTGTAATTCTATTGGTGGCATTCCCTGATCACGTTTCCAATTTGTATACGGATCCCATTGGAAATATACTCTTACTCATCGCGATTGTCCTGGAAGTGACTGGCATCCTTTGGGTATCAGCACTACTCAGAACAGAATATTAGAACTTAATTTGAGATGAATGATGATGATGCTATCCTGGCTCGTTCTTCAGACTTCACATAAAAGAGAAACCTATGTTTGTTGATATTATTTCGATTGACACCTTTTTGCTTGTCTGCTTCGTATTCTTCTTGATCGGAGATGCAATTTCAGCAGGGCATCGTTCCAGGAAGAAAGGTCTAGATCTCAATGATCAGGGTTCAAATTACTACAAGACTTCAAAAGTGGGAATTTTCAGTCGGTCACTAGCGGGCGTAATTCCTCAGACAGCTGAAGTCATTGGAAAAATTGAGCTCGATCTCAAAAGGGCCGGTTATTACCGGTCAACGTCTCTCGTCGAATATCTGGCAACACGCAACCTCCTCGTGGTACTGGTATTAATTGTGACTGGAATTGGTTGTGTTTTAGCAGATCCGGGATCAAAACTTCCTCAAATTATTCTTGTTGTGGGACTATTGGTTGCTGGTTTGGGTTATGGGCTTCCCCGTTTCGTCCTTCACAGTCAGGCGAACCGCAGAGTTCATCGAATACAAAGAGGGCTGCCCGATGCACTCGATCTGGTTATGATGTGTTTGACGGGGGGGGTTCCACTGAGGACCGCTCTAGAACGCGTTACAGATGAAGTTCGTTTTTCTCATCCGGATATCGCTGTCGAGTTTGAAATCATTCGTCGTCACTCAGATGCCAATTCGATGTCAGACGCTCTTAAGCAATTTGCGAGAAGAATAGATGCCCCCGATGTAAATGCACTTTCTTCGATGATCTCTCAAACGGAGAGGTTAGGGACGAACGTTTCAACAGCATTAATAGATTTCGCCGATGGTGTCCGCCGTAAGTATCGGCAACGTGCAGAGGAGCATTCCAGCAAGACAAGTATCAAGTTACTTTTTCCTGTGATTTTCTGTATGGCCCCTCCCATTTATATTTTATTCTTCGGGCCAGCGGTACTTGAATTACGGAATTTTCTGATTCGCGAGCACACTCCGGGCGGAATTCTGGAACCGATGACGTATGGTGAATCTATCAGCACGACTCCTCAACAACAAGTAGTTAACCAGAATCGAACGGACGCTCAATAGCACGCAGACGTTGCTGTCAGAGCGAAACTTTCATACTAATGGGCGCGTGTGTGATACCATAAACCAGATCTTATGAACTGTCATCAAAGCAACAGATTCGCTGGTTTAAGTCCTAATTTTTCGAGTGAAGATTCTTTTGGACCGTTGGTTTCTTTTGCTCAAGCATTCCGTACTTCCGCATTTTTTTGTAGAGTCCGACTCGACTAATCCCCAATGCTTTTGCTGTTGCTGTTTTGCGGTAACCGTTCTCTGACAAGGACTTTTGTAAGAGATATTTTTCGTTCAGAGCTACCTGGTCAGCTAATGTTGAATTCTCCGGTGATGACTGAAAGCCGTTTTCAGTGAGAGAGATTGTTTCCTGAAGAATATTGGGGGAAAATTCATTGGTAGTCAATTCCCCCTGATTTGAAAATAAGACCGCTCTTTGGATCTGGTTTTTTAACTCTCTCAGATTACCCGGCCAACTATAGTGCTGCAGCATTTGAATTACTTTCAGGTGAACTTTATTGATCATGATCGAGTGAAGTTGGCAACATTCTTTGATAAATTCAATCGAAAGCGGGATGATATCGTTAGGACGTTCTCGTAAAGCCGGCAATCGAAATTGAAGGACATTCAAGCGATAATATAAGTCTGATCGAAATTTATTATTTTGAGTCAGTTCTTCAAGTTCCACATTTGCGGCCACAATGAGTCGCGCTTCAGAATGACGAGATTCAGTAGACCCGACAGGTTCGAACTGCCCCGTTTCGATCACTTTAAGAAGCTTTGCTTGATCTTTCGCGGTGAGAATATCGATCTCATCTAAAAGCAAAGTCCCCTTCCCAGCTGCTTCAAAACGACCGATTTTACTACGTTCGGCACCAGTAAATGAACCACGTAAATGCCCAAAAAGCTCGCTTTCTATGAGATCAGACGGAAGTGCACCACATGCAATATTTTGAAATGGTTCAGTTCCCCGGGGAGAAAGTTGATGAATCATCGATGCTAACGTTGTTTTACCTGTTCCGGTTTCACCTACAAGAAGCAGTGTCACATTGTGTTTTGCAATTTTCGAAATCTGATCAATGATTGGAATCATCGCCGGTGTATAAGTTGTTACGTGAGTGTCACCATCATAAATTTGACGGGATTTGGGTAATGTTGACGGTTTAATAGCGGCATTGATTTCGTTTAATTCTTCGGAGAGTATTCGAAATTCTTCAGGTGCTGGTGGATATTCCAAGTAAGCATCCGTCAAAAAATTAGTTGATTCGGCTAATCCCAATGGAATAAATTGATCAATTACAGAAACGACTTTGAGAGGGTATTCACACGTTTCTCTCAAATAAGAAAGCACTTCGTGACAATTGGCTTGTTCAAGTGGAAGCTCTGTGACTCTCAAATCAAGGTATAAAATAGCCGGAGATGAGTTATGTATACAATCTTTCAGTGAAGAAAGTGTAGAGACTGTTTTAAGAGAGGAATTGATTTGATCTAGTATGTGAGGTTTGAGGACAGACTCCATTTTGGAGTCCGATGAGTAAATTATTCCAAGAGGGGCCATCACGAATCCTTTTATTCTCGTCAAATCAATAGATGGTTGGGGTCAGCTTACTTCTCAAGAAATAAAAATCAGACGTCTCTAAATGCCGTTGATATAAGATGGATAGGGGGAATATGATGAATACGTTGATTTATATACGATAACAAATGTTATCACCATAGGCAAATATGTAACTATAGGGAAATAGGGGAGAGTTTTTGTTTATGAATGATCGTAAAGTTTCAGGATGAGCTAACGCCAGAGGGAAAATCAAAAAAAGCTATATTTTGACTATGATTTACAAACTGATTTTTCCATACGTGATAAATAGTTGATACGTAATGTTGTTAGAGAGTTCTTTCAAGTTATTATTATGTAGTTAGATAAGACGTAAAGTTGTTAGAAAGTGAGCTGATGTGGTTGAGTTCCATTGATGGCAGAGGAGTGTAATTCCTCTCCGATTAATCGCATCGTATCAGTTCGAATGTCACTGACAAAAATGCTTCTCGCTCTCATTGCATGGGCACTCGTTTGATTTAGAATTATTTGTAAATGTATGTGCCGATACTTTTCTATAAGGACTACCTTGTTGCAGACAGCATGGATTGCTTACCCAATATCCGATACTTTTAATTGATCGGATTTCATTCTTTGAAGCGATTCTGGACCTTTATGAGCGATCGATTTCATTTCTATATTAGTTCTTCTATTGTTTGCTCAATGATCGGTCTCGTTTTCTGGTCGCAAATACCCTCCACTTCTCAATTAATACCACATCGAGAATCTCATGCGGCGGAGAACTCCCAGGCTACAATCAATAGCTTTTTAGAAATCGAAGAGGGAGAGATTGCAACAGTGTTTGATCCTCCTTCTTCTTCGAATCGAATTAAAGGGAAACACAAGCAATATATTCCGCTCAACGTCGTACCAGAACAGACAAAAAATCAAAGTCATCAGAACCGTTCAGGGAAATCGAATCTTTCCACTTCGAATCAGAGAGTGGTTTCACAAAAATTGAATAGGCATTTGCAGCAGACTGAAACGAATGCAAATGAATTGATAAGGCAAAGTTCAGACTCATTTGGAAAAGGGTTGATGTCCCTGGTTGATTATAATCTTGCCTTAAACATTGCCTATGATACAAAAATTGAAGCTGCGGATATCCGGCAGATAAAACGGGCCAAAGTGTCTTTGTTAACTTCGAAACAAAAATTGCTTCAGCAAGCGGTTGAACAATTACAGAATTTCAATCAACCTGCAGCTCAGGGGTGGTATGGAGACGTGGTTCACGCGAAGCTGCTTCTTTCACAAAATCAATACGA
>NZ_CALEMX010000303.1 GCF_937910335.1 uncultured Gimesia sp.
AGGTGAAGATTTTCAAAACAGAGGGACTTTTATAGTAGTGAGATCTTCAGTGTTCTCGAAAAGCAGTGCGCAAAAAACGCATCTCGCGCGCGACGCGCATTAACGCATTATGGATGCAGGTTCGGCTGAGTCAAGAGCGAAACAGTTCACCTGAACTTCTGGAAGAAAGGATGCTTTGAATGACTTAAATTGGTCCGTGCCTTTGATTGATTATAAAACGAGAAGTATGGTTATTTCTCGGGTGTAGGCCGTTGCCATTCTTCTCGCATCCATTTGACGAGCAGGTTCAAGTCATGTTGGGAGATTTTTGATTCTTCAAAGCCGGGCATCACGTTTTTCTCTCCGTAGAATTTTTCTGCAGCCGGGTTGCGAATAAAGCTGGAGAGCCATTGTTCGGAGCCATAGCCATTTAAATCTGGGGCAGCGCCGCCCCCCTCTTCTTCCGGGTCGCCTGCTTTCATGGCATGGCACTGTGCACAGTAACCATCAAAGTCGATGACTTTGCCCGCTTTGTCTTTGAAGTTGATGCCGCTGAAAACAGAGATACCGCGTTTGATGACTTCATCGCTGACGGGCTCATAATCTCTACGTTTGGCTTCGCGAGCGAGGAGTGCTGCGACGGCTTCAATATCTTCTTTGCTGAGAACTCCTTCTGTGCCAACATTGCTGTCGGCCCAGTCAGCCATGTCCCCGTTCAGAATCGCATCTCCCCCCTTCGTTGTACCAAGATGACCAAAGAATTTGTTGGCTTTCGGGTCCATTAAAAATTCAGAGATCCAGTCTGTCGTGGCGAATTTTGCCAAATCAGATGCTCGTGGAGTGGCTTTAACTTTCTTGCCTTCCTTCATCTCCATCAGATAGTGCCCTGTTCCGTCATGACCATTCCAGGTATGGCAGATTCCACAGTGACGGGCAAAAATAATCGGTCCCATCGATTTAGGGTCATTCCGCAGCAAAGAGGCAGGTCCCTCCGGTGGCACACCATTCTGACTGGCTAACCAACTGGCACGTGCCGCGTATGCAATTTCCTGCGCGCGGTTCAATGCGTAGTTCGGAGAACTTCGTTCTGTCTTAATGCCCCACCAGCTAATTCCCGCAATAATGAGAAAGCCACCAACGTATACGAAGATTGCAAACCGTTGTCCCCACTTCTCTCCCAATACTTTCTCATAAAAAGGAACCAGTACCAGTATCGCAAGAAGTAGAACAGGTAAAACAGCGGTAACTAAGACTTCGAGTTCCTTGGGGACCATGTGTCTGAGTTCAAACAGAAATCGGACAAACCACTCGGGACGCGCGACAAACGGAATGGAGCTGTCTGCGGGCGCTTCGAGTTTGATTTCACTTGCTTTCAGGTCTGCTTCCCAATCCAGTACGCCGACATCGACATGCTTGTTTTTAATCTCAGGATAGACCACCAGTTGTATCACAACCATTCCAATTAGAACCAAGGCCAAAATCAGCGTGCGTGTTGTTTGATAGGGCCAGTATGGCTGTGTGATTTCATCTTTGACGGGATCATCTTCATCCAGTTCGAAGTCGACATCTGGATCATCAGAAGCTTCTTTGATTTTTGCCGTTCGGAGACGCTCTCTACGAATCAGAGCCATATGAATTGTAAACAACAGAATGGCAATGACAGGTAATACAATGACGTGAATGGTATAGAGGCGTGTTAATGTGAGGTTTCCAAACTCACTTCCACCCACAACAAGTGAACGGAGAGTGGAACCAATCCCAGGCATCGTGCCTGCGATTCCAGTTTCTATCTGATAGGACCAGTAGCCTTTTTGATCCCAGGGGAGCGGGTTTCCTGTAATTGCTAATCCAACAATCACACCGCCAAGCAGTAGACTGGTCCAGTAAATAAATTCTTTGGGCTTACGATAGCCGGCAGAGAGAATGACCAGGAAGATCTGAACAATGATGGCGACAATCATCATATGTGCCGTGTAATGATGGAGGCCACGCACAAGCCAGCCTAGATCGACCTGAGTCTCGATATAATGCACGCTACCCCAGGCAGCTGCTTCAGAAGGGCTGTAAACTGTCATCAGTAAAGTGCCAGTCACGATTTCCACCAGCATCATCAATACCAGTGCACCTCCCCAGATATATTGCCAGCGTGAGCGTCTTTTCGTCGGAAAATTCAACAAGAAAATCGCATGCAAGAAATTCTTGTATCCGGTTCGTTCATCGACCCACGCTTTGATTTTTTCTGCCAGCACTGAAACATCTCCCTAAGGGAAATTAAAATGATTACATCAACGGAGTAAAGTGTCAGAGTGTGTCTGTCATCACTCAGCGTTAGTTGATGGGGACTTTTTCTACGATTCCGGTTTCAAACTTTTGAAATTCCACAACAACCCACTTCTCGCCACGGATGGTTTTGATCGAAGTTCTCAGTTGATCCATTCCTCGTGGTTGGGGACCACTCACCATGGATCCATCTGCTTCAAAAGTCGCTGCGTGGCACGGACAAAAATATTCTTTTTCACCCGGGACATAATCAACTACACATCCCAGATGCGGACATGTGGAGGAAAATGCAGTGACTGTTTCATCATTCGATTTATTGATCCAGACTGATCCGATCGGACCGGAAGGATATTTCGTCCAGGCATCGACCCTCTGATCAATGATAGTAAACCGCTGAGGAACATCTGGCTCCAGTTCATTCAATTTAGCCAGTTTGTAAGCTTCCTTTTTTTGTTGACCTCGTTTGAGAGTCGAAAACAAAAATCCTAATGCGGGCACGGCCAGGAGGAGAGCATAGAGAGAACTTAAAACTCCAGTGCAGTATTTAAGGAATTTTCGACGTCGCATGATGAGAACCTTTAATTCTGAAATGACGGCTGTAGATCAGGAGTCAGTCAGGCCAATTCAATTTGATTTCTGAGTCAAACAACATGTGTCTTTACAGGGTTACGATTTAATTTGCTTGATCGTGAACAGTTATACTTAGTAGTACTTTAGTTGGCAGGATGCTTCTCGTCTTAATGAGTTGCTGGTAAGGAGGGAAGTTACAACACACTTTTCCAATTCGTAACTTCTTGTAGTGTTAACTGGCAGGAGAACTCTATCGTATCAAATCTTAATACCGTTTACGAATCATTATTTTAAGTCTAATGGTTATCGGTCTTTAAGGTACTAAGCCTGACTAATTCGGATTATACTGTCCAGAATCAAAAGAATTCAATAGTGGTTTGCTTTTTTCTTGGACACAAAAAAAAACGGCTCCCCTTTGCAGGAGAGCCGTTTTTCGTCTTTTTCAGTCAATCTGAAATTGATCAGCGATTGATCAGTCAATCAAACCGAACAGATTTGACAGGCTGTTTCCGGTCAGACTACGAGACTGCTTTTGGTTTTGCAGTCGGCTGGGGAAGTAAGCCTTAGGATCTGAGGTTGGTGCAGGAGCAGGAGCTGCATTAGGCGAGCATCCAGCAGGAGCACATGTAGTGTCGCAGCAAGCTTTGCCACAGTCACCTTTAACAACATCGTATCCGCATAATCTCAGTGCTTGAGTAGCTTCACGTACAACCTTTTTGTCGCAGTCACCCAGAGCACAAGTCAGTGCAGCGGTCAGTTCAGGAGAGCAGCAGCAGCTGTTCTTTCGAAGCTGGTCGCCAATTTCATCAGCAGCTTTAGCACGAACACGTTCGTCAGCGTCGTTCAAAGCGTAGATGAAAGCACACATGATTTCAGGGTTGCATTCGCAGGTGAACTTATCGCCCAACTTGTGAATTGCTTTGCGACGGTGCTTAGCATAACAAGCTGTTTGAGATTTGTAGATCAGTTCTGCGATTTCGCAAGGATCTGCGTTGCAGCAAGGTTTTTCGTTGCAGCAAGAGTCTGCAGCTGGTGCAGCACAGGTCTTAGGAGCTGGAGCACATGCTTTGGGAGCAGGAGCACAGCAAGCTTTTGGAGCTGGGGCACATGCTTTAGGAGCAGGAGCACAGCAAGCTTTTGGAGCTGGAGCACATGCCTTGGGAGCAGGAGCACAGCAAGCCTTGGGAGCTGGAGCAGCACATGCTTTTGGAGCTGGTGTGCAGCAGTTATTTCCTGTGTTACAGTTTCCTTTGTCACAGCTTGATTCATTATCGCAGCAGCGACGTTTGAACCAGCCACGCAGCCTTCGAGCAGGCTTGCAGCAAGCAGGAGCAGTTTCACCACAGCAAGGTGGTTTAATGTTGGAGCACGCACGTTGATAGGTATAAACGTTTGGCTCGCATGGTTTCGTAATAGTGGGTTTACAACACTCGGGTTGACAGGTCGAGGCACATTCACAGCTCTTTGCAGCCCCGCGGTTAAGCGAAAGGTCAAAAAGATCTGCTTGTGCAACGGCATTCATCCCCAATGCTACAACAAGTGCACTTAACAGACTAATCCATTTCATAGAATAGCGTCTCCTTCTTAGGTCGAATTCTGACCATCATAGACAGATTGATGTGCCTCTTATGTCACATCATTTACGGTTACGGCGCGAATCTTGTTTTGTTCCTTGAGGGACTGCTTTCAATTTTAAATTTGAAATCAACAACTCGCGCTGGCTTGAAGTTTAAAGGAATCATTCCTTTACAATAGTAATTTCAGTATTTTCGATTGTGGTTGATACTCTCACGAGCATCATCCCAATTCACATCCGAAATGTTTCATTCGATCATTCAGATATGAATTCTCATTGCGACTGCTACAAACTATCGGCGTGCTGTAATCGTCGCTTGAATGTCTCAAGTCATTATCAGATAAAAAGGTTACGTCAATTTTCACACGGTTATGTGCTTCGTAACGGTTGGTTAATCTGGGGGAAATTTCCGATTGGAAAAGATCAGATGTGCCCCTTGATATGTGTGAAAATAGGCGGGCTGTATATCGAAGGGGTGTTTACATTTGACCGTGGTGACTGTGACTATTTTGAGGAGCCACCTGTTCCTGTCAGCTATTTTTGTTGCATGGTTTGCAACATCTCCATGCCTCTGTTGCTGAGAAACATGCCTCTCAAGTTTCTCCAAGCTGCCTGAGTTCCATGTAAACTTTGTCGATCAGAGCTGTCTGGAACAGTCACAACAAATTTTTTCTCTGTTCCAGATAGCGGTTCTGATCTAGAAGTGGGAATTGTACGTGAAAACAAATTTATACAATTTCTCAGTATCATGACGTTTGCTCGTATGGACCTTTATACTCTTAAAACGCTGTCAAAAGCAATTAATTGTATCGATTGAACAAACCTTGCTTTTGACTAAATTAACGTGCATAATAGAGTCGTTGATTTAAAGCTGGGCCATTGGGAGAAAAAAAATGCGATATCTTCTCATTCTGAGCACGGCTTGTCTGATAAATATGCTACCAGAGCAGGCTTCTGCGCAAAGGCACCATTCGGCTCACGGGCATCAGCACCACCGCTCTCATCACGGTCACTCTTATTCACGCTATTATGGTCGTACCTGGGCCAATCCGGGATGGTCGGTGGGTGGTCGTTCGGGAAACGTCAGTTTCAACTTTTCCTTTCCAGGTAGTTCCTATTATGGTAACCCATATGGCCCGTATTTTTATAATCGCTTTGGCTATTACAGCACCGATGCCTTTGTCGCAGGCAATCCCGTCTTATTTTCTGGAGGCTATTCGTTAAACGGCTTTTACCCCATACTTCCTGGTCTGGGATATTCTCCTCCTGCCGTATATCCTTATAGCAATGTGCCGGGAACTCTGCCCTTGTTGCCAAATACGACACCATTCAACGCTCCCGGTCCTGCTGCCAGCAATATCCCACTGAATAATGCATTGAATAACGATGTCGCGCGCTGGAACGATCAGAATTATCTCCCAAAACCATCGCGGAAAATTCAAAGACACATCATTCCCTCCACAAGGCATGCCAGAGAATTAAGTCTGAGGAATCAGGTGAAAGGGGATGAATACTTTAAAAAACAGGATTACCGCAGAGCCTATGATCGTTACAAACTGGCAGCTTCACTCACGAAAGATATCGCCACACCTCATTTCAAAAAGGGCTTTGCTCTTGTAGCGTTAAAACAATACAAACGGGCTGCTTTCGAATTTAAACAGGGATTGATTCTTGATCCCAGTTGGCCTGTTACAGGCGAAAGCCTCATCGCGCTCTTTGGTGCTGACAATGTAATCGCGAAAGATTCGTTATTACATCAGGTTGCCGAGTGGGTCAAAGAAGATATTCGTGATCCGGAAAGACTGTTTGTGTTTGGAGTGGTCTTACACTTTAATGGACAGGTGGAACAGGCAACTGACGTGATTAGAACTGCAGCCCGCCTGGCAGGCCGTGGAGATCATTTTCTGGCATTTCTGGATCCTCAACCTGTTGTTGGCCAAAAGCAAATGAATCCTGAGAAAGGGGGGCAATCAGGTTATGTCGTCGATCCGAAGAAAACGCGGGGAGCTGCTTTTGAATCTAAAAAGGGGCAACTGCAGAAGACGCCACTCAATCCTTCCCGATCAGCACCGGTTTCCAGGCCGCTTACTCTGCCACCACCCCCGACAAAGAAGCTGCCTGTGATTAACAATCAGTCACTCCCTCCTCTTCCCAAAGATGCAGATGCTGCAGGCGCGCCATTGATTCCAGTGCCAGAGCCTGCTAAAAGTCAGCTACCACCATTGTTAGTTCCTCCAAAATAATCATTAGCCGCTGTTTTCTTTGGGCTCGAAATTTCTAATGACAGACTCTGACCATCCACGATTATTAGTGACATTGTGTACTTATAATGAGCGTGAAAACCTGGAATTGTTAATTCCTGAGATTCATCAATATCTGCCACAAGCCGCGATTCTGGTCATTGATGATAATTCGCCTGATGGAACGGGGGATTATGCGAAAGAACTAAGAAACAAGGATCAACGGATTCATTCTATACACCGTAGCGGAAAATTAGGATTGGGAACTGCCACTATCGCCGGTTTCCAATATGCGATTGAAAATCACTATGATCTGGTTTTAAATCTGGATGCTGATTTTAGTCATCCTCCCCGTTTTATGCCCGCGCTGGTGGAAGCCACTAATACCGCTGATGTGGCGATAGGCTCACGCTATGTGCCTGGTGGAAAAATTGAAGGTTGGGGACCGAAACGCTATTTTATGAGTGGGGCCATCAACTGGTATGCGCGCCTGCTACTGCGCCTGAAATCGCGTGATTGTAGTGGAAGCTTTCGTTGCTATCAGGTTTCCAAGCTGGCCGAAATCGATTTTGCCCTGTTGCGTGCAAAAGGTTATGCCTTTCAGGAAGAGATTCTTTATCGCTGTCGACGGGTGGGATGTACTTTTCAGGAAGTCCCCTTCACTTTTGAAGAACGCCGCTTTGGAAGTTCCAAGATCAATCTAGGCGAAGCATTTTCCGCTTTATGGGTGATGCTGGTTCTGGGAATTGATAACTGTCTGGGAAAACGTGTTCGTTCCGTTTCGGCTGAACCGTCGGAACAATGAACCGTGACATCTCCCTTTGTCCTTAAGTATGACTATGAGATTCATCGGGGAATGCGCCTTCGCGCACTTCATTTGCATAGGCTTTCACCGCAGACGTCATCTCTGATGCGAGGTCGGCGTATTTTTTAAGGAACCGTGGATGAAAATCGGCATTCAAACCTAACATGTCAGGCGTAACCAGAACCTGTCCGTCGCATCCTGGTCCCGATCCGATGCCAATAGTGGGAATCGTTACCGTCTCTGTAATCTTCCGGGCAATGGGAGCGGTGATCATCTCAAGCAATATTCCAAACGCCCCTGCTCTTTCTGCTGCCAGAGCGTCTGCAATTAGTTGGTCTTCATCGCGTTGAATTTTTCCCATTCCTCCAATAGCGCGAACTGATTGCGGCTTTAGTCCCAGATGCGCCATGACAGGAATGTCGGCTGAAGCGATAGCTTCGATCGTTTTTGCCTGATTCAGACCCCCTTCCAGTTTGACTGCGTCAGCTCCCGTTTCCTTGAGAATACGTCCTGCATTTTCTAAAGCTTGTGCGGGCGAGATATGGAATGACATGAAGGGCATATCCACGATCACCAATGCCCGTTGAACTGCGCGGGCGACCATTTCACCATGATAGATCATTTCATCAACTGTCACAGGCAGCGTGGTACTTTTTCCCTGGACGACCATTCCCAAAGTGTCGCCAACCAGAATGCAATCTAAACCCGCCTCATCCAGAATTCTTGCGGATAGAAATTCATAAGCCGTCAACATAGTGATTTTTTGTTTTTTTTGCTTGCTAGCAAGAAACCGGGGAACGGTAAACTTTTTGGGCCGTGCAGTGGAAGCATTCGACACGGAACTCTCCTTTTAAACGCTCATCAAGTCTGACGATAAAGCCATTATTGGGGCATTCACATCTTGTTGTTGACACCGGATATAGACTGGGGTTCCACAATAGGAAAACTAAGTCCAAATTCGCAAGACTGAGGTCTGCTTTTCTTAGAAATCACAGTGAGGCAACATATTGTATTGTTTTGCATCGCATGATAATGCAACACCTGTTGCATTATGCGACACATTCACGATGCTTTCTGATTGAGCCTCACTCCGTTCATAATATATATAATACTATAAGTGGCATGAAATAAATGGCTTACGACCAGTGATGTATATTTTTTTCTGAGTGGTATGACGAATGCTTTTAAAGTTAATCAGCGATGGTGGCAGGCGTTGGCCCGCACTTGTCTCCATTCAGCACAGAAAAGGTGCTTCAGTCATTCATATGATTCGAAGCACCTTTTTTTTTCTCCTGATTTTCTGATTCCGCTCAAAAACGAGTCCTACCACCTTCTGGAATTTCTGCCCTCACTTCATTAGGATTGTGACACGCGTCAAGTGTGGACGCTGGTTGTGTTTCAGAAAATAATTCTATCAGCAACTTCTCATACTGAAAATCTGTTTTGCTCATTTCAGTCAGAGAGAATGCATATCAGGAGGTGAATGAAAGTGCCGGAAAAAGTCGTTGTGATTGGATCAGGACCCGCTGGTTGGGCTGCTTGTATTTACACAGCCAGAGCGAATCTGGAGCCCCTCTGCTTTGAGGGAGCTGTCACAGAAGAAAATCGTTTACAGGGGACGCTGCCCTTGGGGCAGTTGGCCTTAACCACAGAAGTTGAAAATTACCCCGGTTTTCCCGCGGGTAACCTTAATGCCTATCTGGATGTCTCGATAGATGAATCCAAGCGGAAATATATGGCCCCACATTTAGGTGAGGGTGTGAGTGGTCCGGAGTTGATGGAGTTAATGCGACAGCAGGCGATTAATTTTGGGACGCGGGTCGTCACCGATGATGTTGTTGATGTCGACTTTTCTTCACATCCCTTCAAAATCACTCCCTTAAATGGTGAACCGGTTGAGGCATTGTCAGTGATTATCGCGACGGGAGCCCGAGCGAATTATCTAGGCCTCGATTCAGAAGAACGCTTCAAGAATATGGGAGTTTCCGCGTGTGCTGTCTGTGATGGTGCCATGCCTCGCTTCCGCGAAAAGCCTCTAGTCGTTGTGGGCGGTGGCGACAGCGCCATGGAAGAGGCCACATTCCTGACCAAATTTGCTTCGAAGGTCTATCTCGTGCATCGTCGCGATGAATTCCGCGCCAGTAAGATTATGGCAGACCGGGCATTGGCAAATGAGAAAATCGAAGTCAAATGGAATTCTCAGATCGATGAAGTATTAGGCAATGATGAAAAAGGTGTGACCGGCGTACGGATAAGAAGCACTTTGGACGAAGATCAGACGGAAGAGTTGGATGCCACCGGCTATTTCGCTGCCATCGGTCATACACCCAATGTCAGTTTTCTAAAAGGGCAGATTGAAACGAACGAGAGCGGCTTTATTCAGTGGAAAATTCCTTTCCGAACGAATACCAGCGTTGATGGAGTGTTTGCTGCCGGCGATGTTGCTGACGACAATTATAAGCAGGCCATCACCGCCGCAGGTAGCGGCTGTATGGCGGCCCTGGATGCCGAACGCTGGCTGGTTGACAAAGGCTTCGACTAAGCTTCCACTCATTTTCTCTAGCTATTACCGTCTAAAGGACGAAGTATATTATGCTGTCAAAAGAAGGTTGTCTGGCACGTCAGAAACGTTTGTGGGAAGCGGTTCCTGATCACCTGGAATGGATCTTGATCGCTGACCCGCGTCATGTTCTCTATCTTTCAAACTTTCTCGTGCAGCCCTGTAGTTTCTCGCGGGGAGAACGGGCGCTGCTGCTGCTTGATCGGGACCAGGGCGTCACATTGATTGGCGATAACTTTACCCTCCGTTCTGCCGCTGCTGACTTCTTTGTGGATCATGAAGCGATTGAGCCATGGTACGATCATAAACACTCGGTAGAAAATCGTGACCATGCGCTGTTTAAAGCGTTAAAGTCAGTAGTTCCACAATTAAAAGGACGTGCAGGCGCGGTTGAAGCCGAATGGTTACCTGTGGGTGCCTTACAGGAATTGGAAATCACGCAGACCAATGCCAGCCTTGAATTGGGCAGTATTTTGCGTCAATTACGTCGGCAGAAACATGCGGATGAAATCGCGTTGCTGAAACAGTGCATGCAGGCCTGTGATGCCGGTCATGCTTGTGCGCGGGAAGTGATTGAAGCAGGCAGAAGTGAATTCGACATCTTCCGCAATGTCCAGGCTGCGGTGCTGCAGGCTGCCGGACTTCCCGTGATTATTTATGGCGACTTTCGAGCCTCTACGCCTGCCATTCCCAAAGCGGGGGGACTGCCTTCAGGGCACGTGCTGGAAAAGGGCGATCTGTTTGTCCTCGATTACTCAGTTGTGATTCATGGATATCGAAGTGATTTCACGAACACAATCAGTGTCGGTAAACCGACCGTCGATCAACAGAAACTATTCGGATTATGTCAGGCAGCCATGGCAGGTGGTGAAGCGTCTCTCAAAGCCGGAACAAAATGTGCCGACGTGCATGCCGCGACCGCTGCCCCGATCTGGGATGCCGGTTATCGTGAAAACTTTCAACATCACGCCGGTCACGGTATCGGGTTGGGACACCCGGAATCACCGATTCTCGTGCCGGAAAGTACCGATGTTCTTCTGGCCGGCGATGTAGTGACTTTGGAACCTGGTGTTTATGTGGAAGGCATTGGTGGAATGCGAATCGAACATAATTACCTGATCACGGAAGAGGGATTTGAACGTTTAAGTAATCACGTTATCTCGTTGACGTAATGTATCCGAAGTGAAAATTCGGTCGGACAGGATTCCGATTGTTTGCCATTCAGCGGTGTGATTCATGAGTGATCTTATTTTTTTCTGACAGGTATTCACAGCAGTATGTCCTCTCCAGAGCTTCCTGAATGGATTGATGACGAATTGCAGAAAATGCGGGCCGCTGGTCTCTTTCGATCTCGCAGAATATTCAAACCGGTTGCAGAGGGACGGTCTGTTCTGGAAGATCAAGAACTGGTCAATTTATCCAGTAACGATTATCTTAATCTGGCGCATGATGAACGTGTCATTTCTGCTGCCACATCTGTCTTGCCGGAAATGGGAGTCGGTGCGCAGGCCAGTGCCCTGGTAAGCGGTCGTACAAAGTGGCATGCGCGGCTCGAACGACGGCTGGCCAGTTTTGAGGGAACCGAAGATGCCATTCTGTTTCCCAGCGGTTATGCAGCGAACATAGGTGTGATTTCAGCGTTTGCAAATGAGCAAGATACGATCTTTTGTGATCGATTAAATCACGCGAGCCTGATAGATGGATGTCGGTTATCGGGTGCGAAACTGCGCGTGTATCGTCATGACAACCTGGATAAACTCAAACGCGAGCTTAAGAAAGCCAGCAGTACAGGTAAAAAAATAATTGTCACCGACTCCCTGTTTAGCATGGATGGCATCCCCGCACCATTGGTCTCGCTCTGTGATTTAGCAGAGACCTACAACGCCAGCTTGATCATTGATGAAGCGCATGCGACGGGAATTTATGGCGCAGCGGGTAGAGGTCTGGCTGAAGAACTTGGTGTGGAAGATCGGGTCACAATTCGGATCGGAACTCTCAGTAAAGCATTGGGAACCTTGGGCGGCTTTGTTGCGGGTTCAAGTTCACTCATTGACTGGCTCTGGAATCGTGTTCGGACA
>NZ_CALEMX010000304.1 GCF_937910335.1 uncultured Gimesia sp.
GTAATTGGTTTTCTGTGCAGAGACAGGGAGCTTGCCCCCCCTTCAGGAAACCGTGAATGAGGAGAACTCAAATGTCTAAGACAAAAAGTCTGCAAACGCTTCTCAATCAATGGTTGGAACGCGATCTCACAGAAGAAGCCCGTACCGGAAAATTAGCGCCCGTATTTCTGTTGGATGAACTGGTCAATGATGTTGCAGAAGTCTTGAATGCAGGAAGGTTTCCAATTCTGTATGGTGGTCCAGGAGTTGGTAAATCCTCAGTGATTTATCAACTGGTCACGTTATCAGTTGCGGGAGAAGGTCCGGCCTCTTTTGAAAATGCACGTGTTGTGAAATTATCGTTCCGACGGGCAATCGCCTGTCTGAAAAAAGAAAATCAGCTGCGTGGTGATTTTCAGGAACTGTTGAATGCGTTATTGGCGTCAGATGAAAATATCATTCCGTTCTTCTGTGATCTGGAAGTCATGAACGATTTCAATCTGCAGCCATTGTTGCAGTCGTTTGCCTATCAGACAAATCGCCCTTTAATGGCGGAAGGAAGTCATGCCAGCGTGGAAGCGATGTTTGAAAACTACCCGGAACTAGAGAGTCATTTTGTTGCGTTAAAGGTGCATGAACCTGATCTCTCCACGGCTCGAAAAATTGTCAGCCGCTGGTCAGAGAATCAGTTTCACTCAGAAGGTATTCAGTTTTCTGAATCAGCACAGGAAGAAGCGTTATTGTTGACGCATCGGTTCCTCTCGCGGTTATTGATGCCTCGAAAGGTTCTGGATTTGTTAAATCAGGTGAAAGTTGTTCGCAGTGATGAGAAAACAGTCAGCGAGACTGATGTCATTACACGCTTTCATCAGGTTCATAAAGTTCCTCTGTCGCTGATTGATCCTGATCTGCCTTTAGATCTGCAACAGGTGCGTGATCAATTTGCCTCGGTGGTTTTAGGGCAAGATTCGGCAGTAGAAGCAGTCGTTCGAATGATCGGAATTATCAAGGCCGGTTTGAGTGACGTGCGGCGTCCATTGGGGGCGTTTCTGTTTGCCGGGCCAACAGGTGTCGGTAAAACACACGTCGCTCAGAAACTGTCGCAGTATTTACTGGGTCGGTCTGACAGTATGGTGCGGTTGAATATGGCGGACTACCAGGCGGACGGATCAGCTTTTACATTATTCGGGAATCCGGAAGAATATACTGTACCCAAACGACAAGGCTTGTTGACGCAGCGTTTGCAGGGGCAGTCGTTTACAGTGTTGTTACTGGATGAGTTCGAAAAGTGTTCTCCTCTGGTGCTGGATCGTTTTATGCAGTTGATCGATGAAGGTTGTTTTATTAATGGAATGGGAGAGTCGATTTCCTGCCGTTCGACTGTGATTATTGCCACTACTAACGCGGGAGCAGAACTCTATCGTAGAAATATGATTGGTTTCTCAGAAGGGTTTTCCTCAAAGCAGGAAGTGGAACAGGCCGTTCATCGTCGACTGGTAGAGTATTTTCGGTTCGAGTTTTTGAATCGATTCGATGAGATTGTGTACTTTCACTCACTGAATGCGAACGACATTCGGTCAATTGCAGCGTGTGAATTGAATCTGTTGCAGGATCGTATCGGCTTGAAACGAAATCAGTTGAAAATTGAGCCTGATCGTAAAATTCTCGACTGGCTGGCAGCAAAAGGTTATGATCCCTATTTCGGGGCACGTTTTTTACGACGTACGATAGAACGCTATGTGACACCGGTAATAGCCGATGCCATCAATTCGCTTTCGCTCGAAAAAGGGACAACCCTCTTTTTAACCTTTGAAGAGCAGCGGGTCTTGATCCGTTATGAACAACAGCAGTCTGAGAATTCGGAACCTGGTGTGATTTCGACAATCGCCGGTGATCAAGTGGTTGACAAATCACTCGCACAGCGGAAAGAACGAAACACAACTGCTGTCTAAAAAGAGTTAGTACTTCGCGGCAGGTCATATCATCATATATGGCCTGCCGTTATTTATTTCAGAATCTTTACTGAAATGTCTCTTTGATGTGAATTTTACTGTGAGGAACTAGCCCCGCATGCTGAGCCTGTTCCAGTAACTCTGCACCTTCTCCCCGATAAGCAAACAGAGCTTCACCGGGACTGACATGTTGATTCCATCGTTTTTCAAAGATATTGACTAGCTCTTTGTTGCGTGCCAATGCCGTGGGGATTGAATGTAACATCACCAGTTCTTGATTTCTTATTTGGAAGTATCTTCCGAGTAAATCTGGAAGTAGTTTTGAAATCCAGGTGTCTTTCATCTGATGCACATGACGCGGAATGACGTAACGTGCCCCTTGTAAAGGCCCGAACACTTGATGCACGGCTTCCAGAAACAGATCGCATTCCTCTTCAGATGCCAGATCAAGAAAGACGCGGATATAATTCCCCGAACGGGTTCCGATTTGGAGTTGAGAGCGGGCAGAAAGCAATTCCGACTCCTGAAGTGATTCGAGAACGACGCGACTAATCGCCTGTGTCAGTGAATCGGATGACCAGGGAGAACGAAATTCCTTAAATGGTCGGAAGCCCCACCCTCCCCCTTTGCCACCTGAAGAGAGAATCTCAATGGTTTTTAATGGTAGTCCCTGATAGGGTTCGCCAATTTTCCAAAGCCCACGGGATTCAGTACGCTGTGTCGCGCGTAACAGCATGTCGCTATTGAGGAGTTGTGTTGAGCCCTCTAATCCTTCCGGTTTCATTTCCGTAAACGCGGCATGAACGTGGCCGACCCCTTTTTCAATCATCCCGTCATCGGTAACACCGAACAGTGTCTTATGCTTCTTGATGAAACGTTCGTAATCGTCCAGCCCTTTTGTGAATTCGGGGGCAATACAAACGACGTCCCAG
Organism: uncultured Gimesia sp.; assembly: GCF_937910335.1. Taxonomy (GTDB): domain Bacteria; phylum Planctomycetota; class Planctomycetia; order Planctomycetales; family Planctomycetaceae; genus Gimesia. The sequence continues at coordinate 2,864 of NZ_CALEMX010000304.1, forward strand.
TTATTGGCAACTTTTTCAGGTGATTCAGGATCAAGACGATACGAACGCCCCCTAAGTTGATTCACGCTCATCGATGTCGTGACAATGGTCAAATCAATCAATACATTGATTTTATTGGCATCCCAACCCTCTCCCAGTAAACCTCTTGTCCCAACCAGACAACGCGTGACACCTGTCTGAAACAGGTCTGTAATCATCTCGACATAAACGCGAGGCGACCACTGGCTGCCACTGCCGATGAGCATGTAGAATCCTTCAAAAGGTTCTCGACTCAACCTGACATCAATCTGATGTTCTTCAAGCCACTTTTCAGCAGCGGTTTGTAAAAGATCACCAATATCATTGTCGACAAGTACACTGGATCCCGTCAGCAAAACGGGGTTAAGGCGATCCGTTTCCGGATGATTGAGCAGCTCCTTGAATGCAGAAATGGCACCGCCAGCTTCTTCATCTAATAAATGCTCAATGTCGGCCGACGTTGCTGAGGTTTTCTCGAAGTCAGCGATGACAACCGCACGAATGGATTCTCCCAGACTTTGTAACTCAACCTGCATAATCGGGAGCAGGGCTTTGACTTTACTTCGGGAATACGCAATGACACGTCCGACGGGCGAGGCACAGTTTTGACAGCCCGTTTCGGTGATTTGTAAACCCAGCAGACGCAGATGATTGATCACCCGTTCGGCCAATTGTTGATCCTGCTTAGAGGGCGAACGACGCAGGCGATGTCGGATGTAACGATCGAGTACGGGACCCCAGTACGTCAGTTTGGGTATGTCTTCCTCGATGAGATCAATGGATAAAGGTGGAACATGAGTCGGCAGATCATAGCCACGCTCCTGTAAAAACAGACGGGCGGCATCGGCGAGTGAGGGGTCACGTCGTTCAAAAGTCGTCCAGTCTTCCACTTTACCGGAAGGCAATTTCAAATACTGTAAGGCATTCAATAGCCACTCCTGCATCGGCTCCGCTCTCTTAACGGGAGGCAGGACGTCCGGTTCCTGTACCGTGTCGAGCGGCAACGCTGATTCAGGTTCTCGAATGGCACAAAGAGTTTCGATGATCTGATGCAGTTGATCGTCGGTGTTAGCGATATAAGTCAACTCATCTGTTGTCGGACGCACAAAGTAGGCCAGATCCTGATAAGGGGCTAGATAACCATCTTTCACGACAGCCGGAATCGGAACTTCATAATCAATGGGGCCGAAGAATTCATGATAGCGGTCAATGTCATCCTGCTGTTTTCCTTTTTCGTCTGGTGGAGTAGCAGTCAGGCCGATGATTACCGGTTGTTCGAGAAAATCATGTGCATCAGCGAGTACCCTGCCCCAGTGCCCCATCAGATGGTGACATTCATCGAGGATAATCAGGCCGATGCCCAAATTTCTGAATGATTCCAGAGTCCGCCGGGATGATGTATGCAGCATGTCCAAAGCATTCCCGTTCAGGATTGCCTCATCACGAACTGCTTTGCGGTAGGTACGCATCCGTTTTTCGTAATAATCAGGATTATGAGTTTTGAGGTCATTGATCCAGGTCATCGCTTCTACCGGATCTTGTGCCTGATCTTTATAAATCAGTAGTTCAACCCAGTAGCGGGTCGCTTCCAATTCCAGATCCGCGTCCCCTTGCCGAGGCAGTGTCACCGCTTGATAAGTTAGTGAAGTGAGCAATGCGCTGCTCTCTGTTTCAGTCGACACCAGACTTTGTGGGGAAACCGAAGATTGAAACAAGTCCGTACGCGCTGCCCACTGCGATTGAATTGCCGAGTTGGGTGAGAGCACCAATGCGGGGCGTTGAATATGATGCGCCCACAGATACAACCCCAATACCGTTTTTCCGGAACCGGGAGGTGCGACAATATGCAGCCGTTTCTGACCGGCGGCCAATTGCTGCTCAACTACAGAAATAGCTTCTGCCTGCGAAGGACGAAGTTGTCCTCGAAATCGGACTTCAGGAAAATGATCACTCACGAATGACCCTTTGATTTGTCTTCGCGAGTCGGGCCGGTTTGACTCTGATACCCATCTGGATGATTTTGAAACCAGTTCCAGGCAGTTTGGATGATTGTTTCCAGAGTAGTATATCGGGGAGACCAGCCTAGTTCCCTGCTGATTTTTTCGTTGGAAGCGGCCAGCACCGGAGGATCGCCGGGACGACGCGTTTGATACGTAATCGGAATTTCACAACCGGTGACTTTCTCCGTTGTTTTAACGACTTCCAGAACCGAATATCCGTGTCCAAGTCCGATGTTATAGAAACACCGTGCATCGGGCGTGAGTGCATTCAATGCCAACAGATGAGCCGCGCAGATATCTTCGACATGAATGTAGTCGCGAATGCAGGTTCCATCTTCAGTCGGATAATCATTACCCAGAATGGTGACCTCCGATTGTTGTCCAAGTGCAGTATTCAGGCAGTTGGGAATCAGATGCGTTTCAGGTGAATGATCTTCACCCAGCGAACCATCATGCGCACAACCGGCAACATTGAAATAACGCAGGCCAATAAAACCGAAGTTCGGGTAACTGTGAGCACAATCAATTAAAATCTGTTCGATAAATAACTTTGACCAGCCATAAGGGTTAATGGGACTCTGAGAACTCTCTTCAGTGACAGGAATGTTTTCGGGGATTCCATAGGTCGCACAGGACGAACTGAATACAATCTGACTGACTCGTGAGTTCCGCATCGCCCGTAAGAGGGAAATCGTACCCGCTGCATTATTGTTATAATAAGGGAGTGGGTCTTCAACCGATTCGCCAACGTAAGCCAGCGCTGCAAAGTGAATGACTTTTTCAATTCGCTGCGACTTCATAATTTCTGTCAAGCGATCCGTTTCCAATAGATCAATCTGAAAAAAAGAAGCCTGAGGCGGGACCGATTCGCGATGCCCCCGCGATAGATTATCGATTACACAAACTTTCTCCCCCGCGTTTATAAGCTGCTGGACGCAGTGTGAGCCGATGTAACCTGCTCCGCCAGTGACAAGAATCGTCATATGGTTTCCCAAATAAATTGCATAAATAGATTTTGATTGGTGATTTCTTTTGAATACTAAACACGGTACCATAAATACAGGCTTTTTTAAGGCCAGTACCACTAAAGATACTCGGCGCACATGATACATTAGCTTCTATTTAATCATCGGTAAATCAGATGTCAAAAAATACTCCCGATTCCGACTCGCAAAAATCAAAAACGATTCCCTTGCAGGATATTCCTGATAGAGTAATTACGCCATCTTTCGAAATCGGCTCTGACGACAAAGAGAAACAGCAAAAGCCGCCGAAAGCAAACCAGCGACTGGTCTCGCTGGACGCGTATCGAGGTTTGGTGATGCTGGCGATGGTCTCCGGAGGATTGGCGGTCGCCAGTGTAGTTAGAAAATCGCCCGAAATCCTGGATCAGTACAACGGTACCGATTGGGAAAGTTCCTGGAAATATCTGTGGCAAACCCTCTCGTATCAACTCAGCCATGTGGAATGGACGGGAACCGCATTCTGGGATCTCATTCAACCTTCGTTCATGTTCATGGTCGGCGTTTCAATGCCCTTCTCTTATCGTAAACGCAAACAGGTTGGAAACTCAGGGTTTCGAATCTGGATGCATGCCATCTTTCGGGCGGTCCTGCTGGTGGTCCTGGGCGTCTTTCTATCTTCCCGATCAGGCCCGCATACGAATTTCACATTTGCAAATGTACTTTGTCAGATTGGTCTGGGTTATCTGTTTGTCTTCTTCTATGTCAATCGTAAGTTTGTAACTCAGTTAATTGGAGTCATGACGATTCTAGGAGGCTACTGGTTCTTCTTCTATCAGTATGTCCCACCCGAACAGGAATTGGCCGACGTACAAGCCTACTTGCAGGAAGTTAAGAAAAAAGATGCGGCGGAATGGTCACAATTTACCGGCATGGCAAGCGCCTGGAATAAACATACAAATGCCGCGGCTGCCATCGATCGCGAGTGGCTCAATCAACTTCCCCGTTATGAAGAACCGTTCCGCGATCAGAAATTCTGGGTGAATGCGGGAGGCTATCAGACCCTGAATTTTATTCCCTCAATTGCCACCATGCTGTTCGGCTTGATGGCAGGACAGTTATTAATTTCACCCCGAAAAGAAATTGATAAAGTCAAATGGTTACTTAAGGCGGGTTTGATCTGTTTTGTAATTTCCATGCTCCTCGATACATCAATCTGGCCCTTTAACATTGCCCAATGGGAATGGAATTTAGTGCCAATAGTAAAACGCATATGGTCTCCCGGCTGGGCAATTTTCAGCGCAGGCTGGGCCTTCTTGTTCCTCGCGATCTTCTATTGGATCATTGATGTCAAAGGTTATAAAAAATGGGCCTTTCCACTCGTAGTCGTTGGCATGAACTCCATCGCCATGTATTGTATGGCCCAACTCATCAAACCATGGGTTCAGAAATCACTCAAGATCCATCTGAAAACCATTGACGTCGCAACAGGCTGGACGCTGACTGATTCCCTGTATGGATCTGCCTGCCCCTATACGCCAATTGCACTTTCCGCAACAGTACTCTTTATCTTGTGGCTAATTTGTCTCTGGATGTACATCCAGAAAATCTTTGTCAAGATTTGAATTGTTTTCAATGAAAAGCCTGTTGTCGTGCTTGCACGTGATAGATAAAGCCCATAAAACACGGTGAACAACACACCGCGTCAGGCTCCCCGAAAGCTGAAGCTCCTTTACGTAGACAGAAATAGAAAATTATGAGCGAAACCGAATCCCCCCGGCACCTTCTGGAAACATTCGAAAATCCTTATCCCAATCGCGACTATGTCATGGAAACGGTCTGTCCCGAATTCACATCAGTCTGCCCCAAAACAGGCCAACCCGATTTCGGAACGCTTGTCATATCCTATATTCCCGACAAAGTATGCTTCGAACTCAAATCGTTGAAACTCTATTTACAGAGCTATCGCAACGTAGGTGCCTTTTATGAAGACGTAACCAATCGTATTCTCGATGACCTGATCGCTGTCACCGATCCCCGCTGGATCGAACTAAGAGCCGACTTCACTCCCCGAGGCGGTATCAGCAGCAGCGTTACCGCAACGCATCAAAAAGAAGAAGACTAAACAACGTTTCTTTCGATCTGCGCCTTCACTGTTTTAATTGCGACAGTACCGGATGATTACTGCGCAAATGAAATTCCAATTCTTCGCGGGCCCCCTTCCAGTCTTCCTTCAACAAGGCATTGAGAATACGCTGGTGCTGCTGAATTTCCTGAATGGCGGCGTCACGGTCATTCGATTCCCATAGAAATAATAAATCAAAATAGCGACCATGCCGATCAAAGAAACTGATGATGTAATAGTTATCCGACTGTTTAATCAGATATTCGTGCAGGCTATTATCAATCTGTAACGGCTCTACATCCGTTTGAGGAACCCGGTTGCCTGACAGTATCTTCTGGAGAACCTCTTTGTCGAGTCTGCCTTGCGCCAGTTCGAGTGCTTTCAGTTCCAGCACCACGCGCACTTCAATAAAAGCGTCCAGATCGTGTTGATTGAATGTACGCAGTTTCCATCCGCGACGGGGCACATGTTCCAGCACCCCATCACCGGTTAACCGATTAAAAATATTCCGCAGACTCGTTCTACTGATTCCATATTTCTTCGCGGACGCCATTTCACGCAGGTAAACCGACTCCCCCTCCAAACTCATCGCCAGCAGATCTTCAGTAATCAACTTGAAATGATCTTCAGGCGGCGCGGGGCGAGGCGATTGTGCAGCCGTTAATGCCTCACCCTTTTTGTCTTCATTCACATACAGTCGCCGGTTTTTCTCACGATAAAGATAACCCTCATTGATCAATTCATTGATCGCATTATAAATCGGCGTGACACTCACCCGGTAATGATCCGACAACGCCGCCAACGTCAAACTTTCCGGAGAGAGTTCATCACGCGACAGCCGGGAAATCAGGTCGGCTTTAATATAACTCGTCAGTGTCAAAATCTGCATCAATGTCCCTCGGTCAGTTTTCTGATTTTGACATAATATATGATATTGGCGACAATGTAAACAATGGCCTGCGCTGATATCCAACTCCCTAAGGGGCTGGACGACTATCACTGAATAAAAGTCTCCACAAAAACCGGGACAGATCCACGTTCCAGAAAACGATTTCTCAGTATCGATTCATTAATGTCTAAATTTCCAAAAACACACCTGTTTTCATAGTGTCTATTTTGAACTTGACAGCGTCTCGCCCTTCGCGATTATGCGTTTTAATGCGTCGCGCGCGGGATGCGTTTTTTGAGTACTGCTTTGAGCGAACACTGAAGATCTCACTACTATAAAAGTCCCTTTGTTTTGAAAATATTTACCTGTCAATTCCGCACCGGTTCCCATTGTCTCGTAACTTATCGACACGTTTTGGTCACACTTCGACATGTTTAAACCAACGTTTAACCACAGTTTGACAGCAATTAACCACCAGTCGCGCAATAAAATGAACTTGACTCCCACACGCCCTTCAGCAAAATGTTCCACAGTCAAACTCATAAAAAATCTGAGCAACACAACAACTGTCCCCATATGCAAAAAACTGAGCGGCACGCCGCGAGCCGCCGTTAAAAAACAACAAACACAAAACCAAATTAATATACTCATGAAAAGCAATCCCATAAGGAAAATAGCAACGACTCAACGTAGCAGATGACCCATGTGTCATCCCGCCGGTGTGAAAATATTCAATTTTCTATCCGGCATTCGACAACAGCGGGTAAGCCCGAATAAAATTCAGGCCGAGCGCATCGAGCAGGAAACTGATAGAAAAATCCATCAAATAATAATGAAAATTCCATAACGAAATGAAAACAAACATGACATCAACAGAACTTTTCGTGCCTTTCGTGATTTTCGTGGTAATAAAAAACGAAAACGACATCGGCATAACCAATGCACAATCAGAGATTCTACTCGATAGCAACATCCAACCCTAACTGAAAATCCAGAAGTGCATAAACGTCACACGCGACTACATTCAAAAATCGAACGGGTAAGCCCGAATGCAATTCGGGCCGAGCGCAGCGAGCAGGAAACTGACAGAAAAATCCATCAAATAATAATGAAGATTCCATAACGAAATGAAAAGCAAACATGACATCAACAGAACTTTTCGTGCCTTTCGTGTCTTTCGTGGTAGAAAAAAAGAAACGTTTCAAACAGCCCTTGCCTATCTGGAAATTCCTAGAAAGGCATAGTCAGAAACAGTAAAAGTTGTGGTCATCAAGATGTGAGTGTATACTATGTTCGGTTTTGTTATAGCGGGTGTTTATCTGGTGTTCCTGAAATGTCAAAAAACGCAAATCAATGCACTTATTATTTCATTTCACAAGTCGTTTTTATTACGGAGTCAAGCATGCGGGTTTTATGGATAATTGTTTTCTATGTTTCCATTTCGACAGTCCAGAGTGTTCAGGCAGCCGACGAGAAACCACTGTTTAAAGAGTGGGTGTTTCCTAATGCAACGGCAAAGCAAAAAAGTGTGACTAACTATTCCGTAAAATCACCCGGTCAGCCAGAGGCGGTACATATCACAATAAAATCAGGGCAATATCTTACAGAAAAACCATTTCATGAAGTGCTGGCTTTCTACGTCCGCAAGAGTGGATTCACACCACCAAACTGGACTATCCTGGGACGGAAATTGTCTGATACTAAAGTTCATATACCGGCGTCTTGGTCTCAAAAACAAAAAGTCGATGGCAAAATACAAAAGTTGACGATTCTGCATTACATTCGCGAAAATACTGCTTCTGCTCATTTTCTGATCACGAATCATCCTGAAATGGGGGACATAACAATCGCGATTGCAAGTAGCAAAAACGATCCTAAAACATTGATCCAAGTCATTCAGAATCCTACTGGCACTGCTGAGTAGATTAAAAGATCAGTGCGATAAGACATAATAAGAATCTGTAGCTTGGCTGAGAAAACTCAAAAGTGGTTTAGAAATCATGACTGATTATTTAATGTCACCAAATTAATATGAATCAATTTGAATTTCCAGATGCAGCCACAGGTCGGTCTCTCTTGCAAAAACTGGGAAAAGAAGAGGTTCAATTTGAGCTGTTTGGACAGGATTGGGAATACATTCTAGCTGATGAAGTTCTATTGCCTGAGTACATTAGATTGTACGAGTCCAACGAAACGACCGATCAGGAGAAACGCGTACTGGGTTGTTTCATCATTCAATCGATTGAAAACAAATTACCTGATAAAATCTCTGCGGAAAAAGCGCGATCACATCTTCGCTTGTTATGCAAAGACAGGCACATTCATCAATCGGAGATTGAGTATTGGAGCGTCGTCGAAGAAAATGATGAAGAACATATGTTTCAGGTAACAAAATACATTCGAGAGCTATAGCGAAACGGGACCATATGGATGTTTAAGGGTTAATGAATCGAATAATCTGTACCTGACCTTTTTTGTTCAAAAATAATCAATCAGAAAGAAACCCTATGAACATGGCTGTCACGACAACGTTTACGATTGAGGGGTACAAGATCAAAGAGTACAAGGGAGTGGTCAGAGGAATCATCGTGCGTTCCCCGACAATTGCCCAGGGAATTGTCGGCGGGCTGAAGAATATAGTCGGCGGCCGTATCGGTGCCTACACGGAAATGTGCGAGCAGGCCCGTCAGCAGGCGTATGATTTATTGCTCGAACATGCCCACGAACTGGGAGCAAATGCAATCGTCGGATTGCGTTATGATGCCTCAGAAGTCGTCAGCAAAGGATCAGCAACCGAAGTCCTCTGTTATGGCACAGCGGTGGTAATTGAGCCTGAGTGATATGTACGAAGGAAACAAAGGCGTCAGCGACCCTGTATGAAAAGAGAACGCCAAAATAAAATTCGCCTTGGGTCCTGAGGTACCAACAAAACTTTTCGTGTCTTTCGTGATTTTCGTGGTAGAAAAAAATACGTTTCAAACAGCCTTTGCTCCATCGGTCATAGTGTTTTTGGACACGGTTTTCGAAAAACCAAAATAATAATTATGAAAAAATACTCTCGGTTAATTTTGTATTTGCTTCTGAGTTTACCAGTGTCGTTGATTCTGCTTATTCCTGCAGCCAGATATTCAAAGACTGACTTTTCTCAAATATTAATTTTAGGAGCATTACTCCCGCATTTCCCAGATGACTTCCCTCGCTTTGGCACGTAATTTGCGCCATA
>NZ_CALEMX010000305.1 GCF_937910335.1 uncultured Gimesia sp.
CATGCGAAAAACAGTGCTTTTAATCGAGCCGGGAACGCATTTGGGGGGACTTTCTTCCGGTGGACTGGGGGCAACAGATATTGGAAATAAAGCAGCCATTGGTGGGATCGCCCGCGAATTTTATAGTCTGCTGGGAACGCATTATAGTCAGGACAAAGCCTGGACGTTTCAGAAACCCGGGGATTACAAAAATCGTCGTAGCAAAGGCGCTGAAGCGGAAATGTGGACGTTCGAGCCACATGTGGCAGAACAGACCTTCGAAAAAATGCTGGCCGATCATTCGGTTCCTGTCTTAAAACGTCAGCGCCTCGATTTAAAACAGGGAGTTCACAAACAAAAAGACCGTATCGTATCCATCAAAATGGAAAGTGGTTTGATCATCAAAGGAACCATGTTTATCGATGCGACATACGAAGGAGATTTAATGGCGCTTGCCGGGGTTTCCTATCACGTTGGTCGTGAGTCCAATGCGACTTATGGTGAAACATTAAATGGAATTCAAACCCGCAATGCCGTGCATCATCAGTTTGTGAAACCCGTAGATCCTTATGTCATACCCGGCGATCCTGAAAGTGGTTTGTTACCGGGAGTGCAGCAGGAAGGACCAGGGGGCGAAGACGGAGCCGGTGATCATAGGGTCCAGGCTTATTGTTTTCGCATGTGTACTACTGATGTTCCGGAAAATCAGCGCGAATGGATAAAGCCTCCTCAATATGATTCGCGACAATATGAATTGTTACTGCGGAATTTTGAAGCCGGCGATCATCGCGCGCCCTGGAATCCCGTTTTGATGCCAAACCGAAAAACGGATACCAATAATAACTTTGCGATCTCAACGGATAATATTGGAATGAATTATGAATATCCGAACGCAGACTACCAGAAGCGGGCTAAAATTATTCAGGAGCATTTGGCTTATCAGCAAGGGTTAATGTGGACGCTGGCAAATCATCCTCGCGTACCCGCAGCGGTGCGGAAACAATTTCAAACATGGAAGCCGGCTAAAGATGAATTTCAGGATACGAATGGTTGGCCCTTCCAGCTTTATATCCGCGAAGCAAGGCGGCTGGTTTCTGAATATGTGATGACCGAAAAAAATTGCATGTCAGAACTGGTAGCAGAAGATAGTGTGGGAATGGGGGCCTATACGATGGATTCGCATAACCAGCAGCGGTACGCCATTAACGGCAGAACTTTGAATGAAGGCGACGTACAAGTGGGTGTGCCATATCCCTATCCCATTTCCTATCGTTCAATTCGCCCTAAAAAAGAAGAATGCCAAAATCTACTCGTGCCTGTGGCAATGGCTGCGTCGCATATTGCCTACGGGTCAATTCGGATGGAACCGGTTTTTATGGTCTTAGGCCAATCAGCGGCGACTGCCGCCGCTCAGGCAATTGATGCAGATCAAGCCGTCCAGGATATTGATTATCCTCAATTACGAAAACGGCTTTTACGAGATAAACAGGTTCTGATCTGGGAGGGACCACGTAAGGTTCCCCCCATACGGTCCGCTGCTTTACCGGGAATCATTGTTGATGATCGAGATGCCGAAACGACGCTAGGCTGGAAAAGTAGTTCATCCAATACACCTTATGTTGATTACGGATATCAGCATGATGGAAATGACAATAAAGGAAAACAGCAAGTTACATTTTCAGCTGAACTTCCAAAGGCCGGTTTGTATGAAGTGCGCGTTTATTATGCGGCAGGTTCTAACAGGGCCACAAATACTCCCTATACGGTCATGAGTTCCCGTGGTGCTCAAACCATTAAAGTGAATCAGCGAAAAAAACCGAATCAAGATCAATTTCATCTACTGGGGCGATTTCCATTTGAAAAAGGAAAACACAAGATCCTGATGATTTCCAATCAGGGGACCGATGGGCACGTCATTGTTGACGCTCTGCAGCTGGTACCCGTTGAATCAAATTGAAAATAAATCGTGAGACAGACCAATAGTTCGAAATGCCAGACACAGAACAGGGTTAATAGGTGAATTCATGCAGAATCGTTTCTTGAAAATCAGTACCTGTCTGGCCATGTTCTTCGCCGCACAATTATTTAATAGTTCGAATCTCTCGGCAGACCTGTTTACTATCGTAGAGAAGTCTGGTCAGACGGTGACTATTGAGGCGGCCCTGTATGGTTCCGGAAAATCAAGAGGCGAAATGCTTCATGCCCTGTTAAAACCAGATGGGTCCATACAACTTGTACCTCAGGGGAAAATCAAAAAACGTGAGCTCAAAGCAGCTCCCAAACCTCTGACTGTGAAACAAATGTCGGAAGGACTGATTAAAAAATTTGGGGCAGAGAAGTTCCGCTTTCACCTGCAAAGTCCATATCTGGTAGGTGTCGTTCTGGCTGCCCCCCTGGATGGAACAGATCGAACGGAACTACGCGTGAAAACGTTTCTGCAGAAAGCAGGACGTTTTATGAAAAACGTAGAGGTGATCTTCGAAACATACAGTAAAAAAATGGGAATCGAATTAACGGAATATGAATTTCCGATGGCAATGCTCATCTTTGAATCGGATGACGATTTTGAAGCATATGCTAAGGAAACAACTTCACTGGGAGCGGGTGTGAAAAACATTCTGGCTTACTATTCTGGAATTTCCAATAACCTGATTCTCAGAATGAGTGAATGCAGTTCCTTTGAAACCCCTCTGCATGAAGCGATTCATTTGCAAACTTCCAATCGCGGTGTTGTAAAGCGATTAGCTCCGATTCCCACATGGTTTATGGAAGGAATTGCGACAGGCTTTGAAGGAAAAGGAGATCGAATTAATGTCAGTCCCGATCGCATTAATTCTCATTATGCATTGCTTTCCGGGATTGCGAAGTTGCTGAATTGGGGAGAAGTCGTCGCCTTGAATGGTGTATTCCGAGGAAGTGTTTTATCCGGCGATGCCTATGTGCATGCCTGGGGGTTGCATTGGATGCTCGTCACCAAGTACCCAAATCAATATGTCGAATATGTGAAGAAGCTTTCGAGTAAAGAACCTTTTGAGGAATCAACGTCGAAACAACAGTACGAAGAGTTTGTTGAAATATTAAAAGTCAGTCCGGAATCACTGCAGCTGAAATTTAAACTGGATTTGATCCAGGCAATTTTAAAACAGAAAGTGAAATTGCCTAAGTTAGACGATAAAACAGTTCATATGGAAAAACATAAGCAGGAGATGGCCATTGTGAAAATGACGGCGACTTCCTATTCTCGAAATGCACCTCCCCGAATTGAAGGTTGGCTACAGAATATTTCTCCGTTTCGGCCCATGACATTTCATGTCACCGTGCAGACTGATGCAGGTACTTATGCAGAATGGTACTTACCCAAAGTAGCCATTCGCAAAAAAATAAAAATGAAAGCAAAAAACGCCGATCAACTGATGCGCGGAGGTCGGGGTGGTAAATGGCAGAGCTATCATGTTGAAGTCAAATCGGTTTACCCCGAGAGTGAAGCAGCCAGGGAATGGGCCAGTGGAAAATTGCCTGTTCCAGCATTAACGCGTCAAGTTCAAGTAGCCCCTTCCAATTGATAGTTGAGACAAACAAAAGGTCAGAAGATGCAATATTCCCTTTCAGTGAGGATCGCTGAAGCTGCCTGCAAGACGAAGTTAAATATTCCATTTTCGGAGATTGCAAAAATCGCGGCTGAATGCGGGTATTCTGCCTTATGCATGCGGGCCAGTGTGGCTGGCGTGCAAAGCTCACAAACGGAGCTGGAACAGATTCGATCGATTGTAGATCAGTTTGACCTTGTCGTTTCGATGGTTACGGCCGACTTTAATGTTCCACAAAATAATGATCAGGCACCAGAGGCACTGCAACATATTGAACCCAGTTTACATGTCGCTGAAGTTCTGGGTGCTCGTATGGTTCGGGTCTGTTTAAAAACCGAGGCCGATATTACGCATGCACAAAGAGCCGCCGACGTGGCAGCTGAACGGGGAATACAACTGGTGCATCAGTTCCATCCGGCCTGTCTGTTTGAAGAAGTGGAACAGTCCATTGCGGCTCTGAAAAAAATTAATCGTCCTAATTTTGGCCTGATTTATGAACCTGCAAGTTTGCTGATGTGTGGCCAGGAGTATGCCGAAACAACGCTACGGAAAATTCTCCCCTGGCTGATGAATGTCTATGTGCAGAATCTGGTGATTACCACACAGGGGCCCGATCACCTTGAAACCTGGTGCCTGGGAGACCGTCCTTTTCAATTGCTCCCCTATTGGGACGAAAGCGGTCGGGGGATCAATTTCGAACAAGTAAGCTCCGGATTAGAAGCGGTCGGCTATCAAGGTTTTTTGACCGTTCATCAGGCAGAAGGCATCGTGACTGCAGATGACGCGCGTGCTTACGCAGTCCGATGTAAAGAATGGGTTGACTCGCTCGCTCCCTGATCGGTACAAACAATTCTATGAAAAAAGCATTTGTCATCAGCTTCGAACAATTACCCGCCTGCATGCTGGGATGTTATGGTCATCAATGGATTGAAACACCAAATTTTGATCGATTGGCTTCCATTTCAGTTCTCTTTGATCAGCATTACGCCAATGAACTCTGCACGACTCAAAATTCGTTTCCCTGGTGGACAAGTCAAACCATTCCCCAGGCCTTTGAAGCGGCGGAGCAGTCCAGCGATGCTTTCATTTCCCATCTGAAAAAAAAGGGAATCCATTCGACATTGCTCCTGGAATCAGAAAGTGAAACCGGGCGTCATTCATCGGTCAGGGCACAGGAGTCTTTTTTTAAAGAATTTGATCAGGTTGAAACGGTATCAGGTCTGAATGGATTTCAGGTCAAGGATGAGAAAACTCCCATAGCGAGACTCATGCAATCCGCGATTGACCGGCTGCCAGAGTGGATGGAAAACTCAAAAGATCAATTGGTCTGGATTCGCTCAGAAGGGGTTCCGTTAGAACCACTGGCTCCGGAATTTTTCTCAACGCTTTATCTGGATGAAGTTCTCGACCAGGGAGGAGAGGAAAACGAAAGCGCTGATGAAGCGGACATAAGGGAAGAACAATTTCATACCGCGGCTACAGAAGAAGCGGCTACAGAAGAACCTGAATGGAATGAGGAAACAGACCCTGAAGCAGAGGATTGGCAGGAATTGATCAAGGCTGTGTCCGAGTTGTTTCTCAACCCGGAAGAGTGGTCTGAACTCGATGACCAGGAACGACTCATGGCAAGGGCCGTCTATGCCGGCTATGTGACGCTGCTCGACCACTGGTTGGGACGTTTTCTAGATACACTTCTTGAATATGCCGAAACTCAACCAGTTCTGTTGATTGTCACAGCCGCTCGGGGAGGAAATGAGCTGTTAGGACCTGCCAGGAATGTTGAGAACTGGGGGCTGTTTGATGAAACGAGCCACGTTCCTTTATTTATTTATGATTCAAAAAATCGGCATCAGGGAAACAGACGACAATTTCTGTCTCAGTCAGCAGATATTCCCGTTTCATTGTCGAGTTGGCTGGAAACCCCATTGGAGACAGGTTCCCGATCCGGAAATAATTTGTTCGATGTGATTTATGATCAGAATTCGCCTGCAGAGCCCATAATTTACGCAGCCAGTGATCAGGCATTTGCATTACGAACATCTGAATTTTATTATCTAGAGTC
>NZ_CALEMX010000306.1 GCF_937910335.1 uncultured Gimesia sp.
GAAAATCCTCTGCCATTCAATCATTGCACTGCAGACTCCTGCTGCTTGTGAAAGGTATATTAATGTCTTTGATCTGTTCCCGAATCCTGGTTGTTATCTGGAGCCTCATGTTGATTACTGCTGCCGAGGCGGGACCAGCGATTGCCATCAACGAGCGGGCGATTGCCGAATTGAAGGCGGGAAAAACCGATGTGGCGTATGCGTCCTGGTGGGGGTTCGATCGGGAAGACTCGACAGCAGCATTGCAGGCGGCGATTCATTCCGGTGCGAAAAAAGTGATTGTGGAGAAGATGCACGGGCCTTGGATTGTAACGCCGATCCAACTGGCCAGCGATCAGGAAATTGTATTTGCAAAAGGCGTAATTGTTCAGGCGAAAAAAGGAGAATTCAAGGCGGCCACGGCTTCGTTGTTTACAGCTTCGCTGAAAGAGAATATTCAACTGACAGGATTGGGAGCCATCCTGCAGATGCGGAGGGCCGATTACTATGCGGCCCCTTACCAAAAAGCTGAGTGGCGGAACGGCATCAGTGTGCGTAGTTGCAAAAATATCAGTATATCGGGACTGGTGATTCGCGAAACTGGCGGCGATGGTGTTTATCTGGGCGTGGCTAAACGGGGCGTGACCAATCAGAAGATTACAATCAAGGATGTGGTCTTTGAACGCAATTATCGACAGGGGATCAGCATCATCAGTGCCGAGGATTTACTGATCGAAAATACTGTATTTAAAGAGACGGCTGGCACAGCGCCGATGGCGGGCGTTGATTTTGAACCGAACCTGCCGGATGAATGTCTGGTCAACTGTGTCCTGCGGAATTGTATCTCGGAAAATAATCAGGGACCCGGTTATTTATTATATCTACCGAACTTAAACCGGAATTCAAAACCGGTCTCGATCCGTTTTGAGAATTGTCAGAGTTCAGGAAAAGGGAGGGCACTCTCCTGTACCACAAGAAATAATATGCCGGGCAGCGTGACGGGATCAATCGATTTTGAGAACTGTACTTTCAAAAGTACCGATGAGAGCCCCGTTCAGTTTCTCGACAAACCGGCGGATGTCTGTCCGATCACTCTTAAAAACTGTACGATCATCGGCCCGGAGAATGATAATGCCGCACTGCCGGTGATCCAGTTTACCGCGCGGCCCGGAGTCGTCGGTAAAATTGGAGGTGTGACATTTGATCAATGCGTGATCAAATCTGTTGCCGGGCATCCAGTGATGTCATTTTATGATGCTTCGTATGTTGGTTCTGTAGACAATGTGACGGGAACATTGCAGGTTCAACAGGGGGATCAGCGGGTTGATTTCCGGTTGAATGCCGCGTTGATTCAAAAATGGATGCCTCCCAGTGAAGCGGGTAATATCACGTCTTATCAAACTGATGCTGCCCGGCTTCAGCCTCTGGATACGAGTGCTACGTTCAATTCAACACCGCGACGAATCGTTCGCCAACGCGCCTTGTCCCGATATCTGCTGTATGCCAGGCAGGGAGACAAGGTTTCTGTTCGATTGACCTATCATCAGCTGGTTCGTTATACGGGAGACAAGATGCCTGTGAAGGTGAAGGCGCCTTCCGGGAAAGTGATTCCCGTAGCTGTGGTTCCCTTCAAACAGAGCGCAAACTGTGAATTCACGGCTCCCGAAACGGGCACTTATCAGATCAGTTGTGATCCGGGCGCGAACTTTGTCACGGTGGACAAGTCATCGCATCGTCTTTGCCTGACTTCGGAAGGGGCGCCAATTCGACTGATGGCAGCGACGGGTGACTTCTACTTTTGGGTTCCGGCTGGAGTTGAGAAGTGGGCGGTTGGCGTATTTGGTGGCGGTGTGGGAGAACGCGTCAGTGCGAGACTATATGATCCGTCCGGAAAGCAAGTCTGGTCGGAACAGAATATCGAAAAGCCCAAGTTGTATACAGGAATTCGGAAGCAGCATACTTCAGGCGAAATGTGGCGACTCGTTCTGGACCGTCCTACTGAGGGGGGCTTTGAAGATCATTACGTGCAGCTCGTCGGTATCCCGGCTGTGCTGGCGTTGACGCCCGGGGAGATGTTAGTTCCCGTTGAAACACCAGAGAAATAATCAGGGAACCATTCAGGCTGGTCCGTCTGAGGGGGGCGTTTTCTGATCATCTGATTCGTACCAGGCTATCAGACGCAACCAGGGCACACTGTAGAACAGCGACTGGCCATGACTCTGCTTCATTCAGTTCGTATGCTAGACATACAAGAACTCGCAGAAGCTCATAGTTTAGGTGATTATGAACCTCTCGAACATTTAATGGAAACCTGGGAATCTCAATTACCCAAGTTTTCAGAGGCCATTTCACACCAATATCTTGTACATGCTGTTTCCTCACACCAACTCTCAGACATCAGCCCGCAATGAAATATAAAGTCACACACTCCACAAAATAAGCTTATTCCCAGGCAGTGCCAGTTTGCCATCATCTAGCTCATCTAGCACCGCGATCTTTGCCTCATCAAGTCTGTAATGAATTTCAATTGCTCATACACTCCAAGCCATTTAGTATTAGCAATCGTAAAGATTATTTTGGCAACGATGTTTCATACGTCTCAATCGATCAAGCTCATCTTGGGCTCACTGTCACAGCCACCAGCCGTGTGATGGTCTCTCCTACTCCCAAAGTCTCAGCAAATGAAACACCCTCATGGGAAACAGTGGTTAAGCAATTGCAGAAAGATCGTTCTGCAGACGGACTCAACGCTTATCATTTTGTATTTGATTCACGAGGAGTTAGACTCTTTCCTGCTTTGAAAGATTATGCAAAATTATCATTTCAAGAAGGTCGACCCATTCTTTCTGCAGTAAGCGATTTGACAGAGCGGATTCACAATGATTTCACTTATGATCCGCGCGCTACCACAGTGCATACGGAAATCTACGAAGTCTTTGAATAACGACATGACGCCTGTCAAGACTTTGCGCACTTACAGATTGGCTGTCTGCTTTCGCTTGGTCTGGCGACGCGGTATGTGAGCGGCTACTTGAGAACCGAACCACCTGCAGGCAAGCCACGCCATGTTGGCGCAGATGCATCTCATACCTGGCTATCGGTATTCTGTGGAAAAGTTGTTGGATTGAGATGGATCCCACAAACAATGTGCCTGCCTCAACTGATCACATCACAGAAGCATGGGGACGAGATTACTACGACGTTTGTCTAATTCAAGGCACCATCGTTGGAGGTGGCGAACATCGAATGAATGTGGCTGTTGATGTAAGCCCGGATTGAGTCTCTTACATTTTAATTCATTGAGTAACACAATTGTCTCAATGAAATTTCGTTTTGTACTCAATCGGCGATCTTAATGAAAGCGGGGGACTTATACTCATTCAACCCAGTGTGAATTCGCGGAAACGTATGACTTTTTCGAGCACGTAAGATTTTCCTTTTAAGCTTCGTTTTTGTTTACTGTACGACAAACAACGACTTTCGCGAACAGATTCTGGGATTTGACGATTCAATATACTCAGATACTGAGTCGTTGGTGATGGAGTCAACCCTCCAAAAGCTTCATTCCGTTATTCAGACGTTTTCTCGGAACGAGTATCTTTTGTATTTTGCAACGAAACGTATTTGTAAAGAGATGTTCTCGAAATTTTTAATGTATCACAGATATCGTCTATGCTATTTGATTTATCGCGAAACAACTTTTGTGCTAAAACAACTCTGGGTGAATTTGGATCCAGCGGTGGCCGACCTCCCTTGCGTCCGCGTGCTCGGGCTGCAGCTAAGCCTGCTTTAGTTCTCCCTTGTATAAGTCGTCTTTCGAATTGGGCGAGAGCAGAGAAAACGTGAAAGATCAGTTCACCTGAAGGCGTTGTCGTATCGATGACTCCATCACATATTGAACGAAACCCAACTCCTCGTTCCTTTAGATCTTCGATCATAGTGACGAGATGCCTCATTGATCGTCCCAGGCGGTCGAGTCTCCAAACAAAGAGAGTATCTCCAGGTTGTAAACTTTCTTGGCAAAGCAAAAGCCCTGGTCGATCAACTTTAGCACCCGAAAGTTTGTCACAGAAGATATTCTCGCGTTTTACTCTATGTTTTAGAAGAGAATCAATTTGGAGGG
>NZ_CALEMX010000307.1 GCF_937910335.1 uncultured Gimesia sp.
TGTAAAGAAAGACTGTCCTGCATAGATTCTTACTGGCCTTGAATAGCAAAAGTACGCTATAGATAGTTTAGTCAAACCTTCTTCTATACAATACTATCTGATTCACGAATTCCGATTTCCGACGTAAAAATCAATACTAGCTATTAAAGCTTATGAACAGTTTATCTCAAAAAGAACCGGCAATCCTGGGTGGAACTGCCTGCTTTCCCCAAGGTCCTCCCGAATGGCCTTTTCCCGACAAAGCAGTCAATCAGGTTTTGCAGGAGGCACAACAATCAGGAATATGGGGAAAATATCATGGCCCCTATTTAGAACAGTTACAGCAGGAACTTGCCACGCTCCACCAGAGGGAACAAGTCATTCTCTGCTCAAGTGGAACCGTAGCCGTTGAACTTGCACTGCGTGGCCTGGGAATCGGAAAGGGTGATGAAGTCATCCTGGCAGCTTATGACTTCGAAGGAAACTTCAAAAATATTCTGGCGGTCGGTGCGACACCCATGCTCATTGATGTCGACAGTAATAACTGCAACCTGGATCTGAACCTGTTAGAACAGGCAATCACAAAATCCACGAAATGTATTCTGGTTTCCCACCTTCACGGGGGAATGGTCCCCATGCAGGCTCTCAAAGAGTTTTCAAGAAAAAAAGGGATTCCGATCATTGAAGATGCCTGCCAGGTACCGGGTATCAATATTGAGGGACGCACTGCCGGTAGTTGGGGCCAGATTGGTATCCTCAGCTTTGGAGGCAGTAAATTGCTGACTGCAGGACGAGGAGGCGCATTAATAACTTCTTCACCACAAATCGCACAACGAGTCAAACTTTACTCTTTCCGCGGAAATGAAGCATATCCGCTCACCGAGCTGCAAGCCGGTTTGCTCATTCCACAGCTGCAAACTCTTCAACAGCATCATCAAAAACGGCAGACCAACGTAGCATACCTGCTACAACAACTGGGAGAACACTCGGGATTAACCAGCCTCACAAACACCAACTACACAAATGACACCTCGTCTTGTCCCGGCTATTACAAATTGGGATTCAAATATGTGGCAGAGCACTTTGCAGGTCTGTCCCGAGAACTGTTCTGCGACTCCATGCAAGCCGAGGGAATTGCCTTGTACCCCGGATTCAGAGCTTTGCATACCATTCACAGCAGCAAACGATTTAAACAGGTCAATCAATTACCGATGGCTACCTTGTGTGACCAAAATCTCGTTGTACTACATCATCCAATTTTATTAACCGATGAGAAGAACATGAAAACGATTGTACAAGCAGTATCTCACATTCATGACCATGCCAAAGAAATTATTCATATGTATACAAACAATCCACATAAACTGAAACATAAAAAAAGCAACGACTATTCAATGGAATAATCGTTGCTTTGAATTGACCCCAAGGGGATTTGAACCCCTGTTTTCGGGATGAAAACCCGATGTCCTGGGCCTAACTAGACGATGGGGCCCATTCGAAATAGTAATCTACGGTTTCCATGAAATAAGTCAAGCGGATGGCGTTAACAGAATCCATCTTCTCAGAAAATACTTTTGAATCCAATTCCTCAGTTAGACCACCAGTAAGAGGTTAACTGATAAAAAAAGCCGCTCGAGAGCGGCTTTTGTGGTATTCAGATATTGTACAATTCAAAACTATTGTAATAACTCAGAGGCACCATTTTTTGTCTCTGATGTTGAATTCTGCTCGTTCTGGATTGCGTCATAGACTTCGCTACGATGAATGGGCACTTCACGAGGGGCTTCGATTCCCAGGCGAACTTTGTCACCGCGTACTTCGACAATCGTAATGATGATATTCTCATCAATGACGATTTTCTCATTCTTCTTGCGGGATAAAACTAACATGCCATGTTCTCTCTCAGGATGCCTGATGCATCCCACGTAAACTTAAACGTAGTGTTTTCGGGGAGGTTCAACACCACAGCTCTTAATAAGTAGTAATACCAATCAATCACATACGTTGAGATTTTACATGCCCACATTTATACCGTCAAGAGGTTAGCGCAAGCCATGGGCGCAGAGATACCTCAAAGTGAGCTGAGAATTGATGCACATTGTAATCTGAGGTTATTCACCGCAGACGTAAAGTGTACTCAAAAATACACTTACAACAACATCTGGTTTAAAGAACTTGATGATGCTTATCTACACAAAAATAAAGAAATTTCAAATAAAAATTGTTTTTTGCATGGAAAGACTCATGATTTACAGAAAACTTGAGTCACTTTCCTGCAAGAAAGGACAACTAGTATCTTTTCGTATCTCTATACCTTAGGCATCAAACATTGCAAAATAGTAACATGCTTGATGCAGCCTCCACCTAGGGAGACTGCACCTCATGTTCTAGTTTCAGAGGCAAAGCTGAAAGGAGATCAGACCATCTCTTTCAAGGCTTTGAGAGGCCGAACCTTAACGACGTTCCGAGCTGGCTTGGCAGCTACCTGCATCATTTCACCAGGTTTGAACGGGTTAGGTCGGGTTGTTGCTTTTGTGGCAGGTTTACGCTGGACTTGAATTTTAAGGAGCCCTGGAATATTGAAAACACCAGGACCACGTTTCCCAATGTTTTTGGAAATCAGTCCGCTGAGTTCATCAAGAACAGCAGTAACTTCTTTCTTAGTTAGTCCAGAACCTTCAGCCAATGCATTAAGGATCTCTGTTTTGGTAAGTGGCTTATCTTTAGTCGTAGCCTTTGCTGCCATCGTGAACTCCTGATACTGGAATTGAAAATGAAAGAAGTGAGTTACCACCTCGTCATAAGGGGTCGCCAAATCTGGGCTGTGATCGAAAATGAGAGATCGCTCTCTCCGAACCAAGCGTAAGTAAAGTGACCTGAATTCCAAAAGTCAATGTGTTTACCCCTATTTTTCAGGACTTTTTGTCATTTCATTGATTTTTTTTTTTTGCCATGTCATTTGTTTGTTGCTTTGAGATAATAAACGTGCAACTTTTATTCTGCGAACTCCAAAAATGACCATGAACCACTATTGACGAATCACCGTATATGTATAACAGCGCTTGTAAGTTGTTGTAACGTATTAGCAAATATTTCTACAGCAAAGTAGATCCGAAACTGAAAAGAGCCTGACAGAATCGGAGTTATTGAAACAGGGAGTCTCCCAAATGGCATCACGTGAAATACATTTGGATATGACGACTTCGATTGTCAACCACATCCTGGTTGTGGAAGACGAAGAAGATACCGCCCTGTTCATGAAAAAGCTGCTTGAAGAAAATTCCTATCGTGTAACAGTCGCAAAAGATGGAGGGCAAGCGCATTCTGCTTTCAATATGCACAAACCTGATTTTGTGGTTCTGGATTTAATCATGCCTCAAGAAAGCGGATTTGAAATCTGTGAGCGAATGAAACAGAAGGAAAGCCATGTTCCCATTCTGATTGTCACTGCGATTGATTCTCCCGAATCGCGTCAACTAGCATCGCGCGTAGGTGCAGATGGTTATCTCTTGAAACCATTTGATCCTGTAGAATTACTCGAATTGATCAAAGAAATATCCAATGATCTTTGGGAGCAGGAACATCTTCCCCCTTCGAAAGAGACAGCCGAAGAACGAGTTTATTTTTTCTGCCCTTGTGGTAAAAAATTAAAAGTTCGTACTAAACATCGAGGACGCACAATGACATGCCCTACATGTAAAGAACCACTCGTAGTCCCCCTGCATGATTAAGGAAATATATCCCAGTTTGAATAGGAAACGTTTCTGATTCAAACTGTCTATCACACAATAATGAAACCTTGAAAAACAATTCCGCCAACTTGATCTTTGAAAGATCAAAACATTGAGTCAATGACAATCAGGTTCAACGAGTCTGAATTTCTAATTAGTTTTGAGGGCCAACATGCCAAAGTTCATTATCAAAACGGGAAAGTATAAGGGAAAGACTTTAAAGCTTCCTGAAAGGACAATCACAATCGGTCGTGAACTGGAGTGTGACATTCGCGTAGCAGATTCTGACGTCAGTCGAATGCACTGCGAATTAGTGCCCCGCGAGGGCGAGCTCTATGTGGTCGATTTAAAGAGCCGCAATGGAACCTGTGTGAATGATATTCCGATCCAGGAAGAAACGCAGCTCCATTCAGGAGACCAGCTACGAGTCGGTCCGATGGTCTTTGAGCTTGTGGGAACGAAAAAAAACACAAAAAAAGGCGTCGGAAAACCCAGCAATCATATCCATACAGAGGACTCATCCGACGATCTCTCCGATGATGCTATTTCCAGCTGGCTCTCGGAAGTAATCAATGAATCGGATC
>NZ_CALEMX010000308.1 GCF_937910335.1 uncultured Gimesia sp.
GAGATCGGTATTAACCGCGGCTAATGCCTTGCGGCTGATCTTGTTTTTGATCATTTAGCCGAATGGCGTTGTTTGATCATTAGCCGAATGGCGTTAGCCACGGTTCCTCCCAAGTTGAAAAGCACTATTGCAAATAAGAAACACTACCAAGGACGTCTCTGATTAAACCCTAGCGCCCTTCAGAACTGATGCTTCCAGCCCGTTCGCTCAAGAGGTGTCACTGAACCTGCATCATCTTCCAGAAACGCTCCCTGCTCTGCTCTGATTTCACCAATGTGTGTCAATTGGCAGTTGATAGGGCTCTGATCAAGCAGTAGTTGCCCTGCTTCGGGAGAAGCGGTAAATAGCAGTTCAAAGTCTTCTCCATCATTCAAAGCGTGTTGCATGCGGTCTGCAGGCGATTCTTCCAGTGAAACGCGTTGACTGATCGGTATGGCTATCTTCCTCAACACGGCGCCCACTTGTGATTCTGACAGTATATGATGCAGGTCTGATCCCAGACCATCACTGATGTCGATCATCGAATTGATGCTGACAGACTTTCTAAGTTGAGCGGCCTCTTTCACACGGGGAGTAAATGTGAGATGGTGAGATGCGAAACTGCCTCCCAGCTCACCGGTGACGAAGATCCAGTCTCCGGGAGTCGCACCGGAACGCTGTATCGACCGAGAGGAAGCTGCCGTTCCGATGATAGCGACATTGATCACCAGGGGGCCATCCCAACTGTTCGTGTCGCCACCGATAATCTGGATTTGAAATTCGTCTGCCAGTTGAATGATCCCCTGCATCACAGACTTGGCAAATTCCGGTCCTCGAGTGCGAGGCAACGCCAGGCTGATCAGCGCGGAATGCGGAACTCCGCCCATCGCCGCGATGTCACTTAAATTGACAGCCAATGCTTTGCGACCTGCGAGTTTGGGAGTGGCCGGCGGAAAGGTAAAATGCGTCCCTTCCATCAACATGTCAGTCGCAAGCAGCAATTCGTTGTCAGTCAACGGCTGAATAATCGCAGCGTCATCACCAATGCCGATTACGTTTGATGGTGAATCAGGGCATTGCTTACGTATCCACTGAATGAGATCAAATTCGTGAAATGAGGAAACCATGTGCGATGAAAAGGAACTAGCCGATGCGACAGAATTTCAGGATTCGATTTTGGCAAATACCACAGCATTTCATCATAGCAGATCTGTGTAATCTTCCGCGAGGGCCAGCCATAGACGAATTCGGACAGGATTTTTTTCGAACAGACAAATCCACAAAAAAAGCCCGATACATGTTTTGAAACCAAGTATCGGGCTGAAAGATCAGGATGAACTATATAAGGAAATCCGTTTGAATGACTAGTTGCTGGTGGTCAGGTTGAGCGGCAGATGACCATAGAGAGTTTCATTTTTACGAAGGATGTAAAACTTCAGTGGACTGAAACTGGAAAGTTTTGAATTACTCAGTACGTAGGAAATGTTACTGAGGTTGACCGTTTCCCAGATATGTAGTCCCACCAGAATGTCGCCTTTCCGCATACCATTTAAGGCTGCAGGGCTCTTAG
Organism: uncultured Gimesia sp.; assembly: GCF_937910335.1. GTDB lineage: Bacteria > Planctomycetota > Planctomycetia > Planctomycetales > Planctomycetaceae > Gimesia. Next base: position 1,550 of record NZ_CALEMX010000308.1, read on the forward strand.
GACGAACTTCTTCAATCAACATGCCACCTTCGTACCGTGAATTGATCAGATGCTTTTGAGAATCCGGAAGTTTGGAAATTCGAATTCCCAACAATTGCCAGGTCTTTTCCAGAGTGGGATCATTGGAAACTTCGTTATTCTGTGCTCGTACGATGGGTACGCTGACAGGTTGCGTACGTGCAATATTCGTACTGTCTGCTAATGTGATCTGTACGGTTTGTGATTTATCTTCCCGTCGGATCAAAAGATCAATCGTGTCTCCTGCCTTGTGTCCCATGAAGGCCCGCTCCAGATCAGCACGGTCGACAACATTCACTGACCCTGCCTTCATTACGATATCATCTTTTTTGAGACCAGATTTTTCTGCCGGACTGTTCTTGGATGGTGTTTTGAGGACAAGCATCTGCTTGTCTCCCTGCTTCACATCATTGGCTTGAATTCCGTGATAGGTGTGATCGAGTAATTCGGTACTGATCAGGTTGGCGATGATTTTTCGTGCATCGTCAATGGGAATCGCAAATCCAATTCGCTGGGCACCCGCTCGGATGGCAACATTGATCCCGATGACTTCACCATCAAGATTCAACAAAGGGCCACCACTGTTACCAGGATTGATGCTGGCGTCGGTCTGTATTAAATTTTTGTATGACTGTTTTTCGTTGACTTCGACATCCCGAGATAAGGAACTGACAATACCCGATGTCACGGTATGCTCATAGCCAAATGCGTTTCCGACGGCAATGACCGTTTCTCCCAACATCAGATCGGAAGAAGTTCCGGGAGGCATGACAGTCAATTTCTTCGTAGAATTGATCTTGATAATCGCCAGATCTTCGCTCTGGTTTGAAGAGATCACTCGCGCAGAAAATGTACTGCCATCCAGCATGGTCACGCGCAGAGAATCCACACCATCAACAACATGATGATTGGTCACAATATAACCACGGGAATCGACAACAATTCCCGTACCCATACCATTCACTTTCCGGTTTTTTGCAGAACCGAAGAGCGAATCATCTGTACGCGCTGTTTTCTCGCTGTGGATATTCACCACGGAGGTTTTGGCACGTTCAATGGCGCGTACTAGCGGAGTCTTACGTATATCGGAAGCTACACTGTTCTCACAATCTGCACTTAACCCAGTGAAAAGAATTACTATGCATAGTGTAAGTTTATAAAAGCACTTAATCATTCGGTGGCTCAGTTCATCGAGGTGGCGGTTGCGATCTCTCGCGTGTCCTAGTTCCATCTACCGACCGGAGGCGTCCTTATATGCTCCGTAGACTGGATATCGGAATGATTTCATCAGTGTCTTAATTACGAACAAGATCTCTGGAATAGTTTACCTAGATCACAAGCCGTTAGCCTGGGTAAAGCATGCGGATCAAGACGCCTAAAGTTCCAGAAATATCGCAGAAGCGGAAAGAATGGCTCATGATTTATCGTGAAGAGCGGACGGGAGAGCTGGAATGTTTTCAAATTTGCGAAAGTCCTGCCCTGATAACGCTCAGGAACAAATCTCTTGAGTATAATTTCACGATTTATCAAAAATCAAAAGTTTCTTTTTTAATTGATTTTTTTCTGCGGAGGGTGCTTTTTGCATCGCTTTTCTGAGAGTTTCCACTGCTAGAGTTCTTTGATTGTTTTCATGATAAGCGGTAGCCAGTGTATCCAGTAGATTCCAGTCGCCAAATTCTGTTAGCTCGCAGGCCTTCAATGCATGGGTGACTCCTGCCTGTGGATCTCGATATTTTGAGTCGGAACAGGTGACGTAAAGCCATGCTAGATCGTTATGTGCGGTTTCGGATGAGGGATTCAATTCGAGCGCTCGTTTGTAGTCATTTATGGCAGACTCAAACTGTTTTTTTTCTTCCCAGACACCTGCACGATTGCTAAATAGTTCGGATACGAAGTGGTTGGACTTGATCGCCTGATTAAAGTCATCCAATGCCAGATCGATCTGCTTTTCTTTTCGATAGGCGATTCCCCGGGCATTCAACGCAGAGATCATTTGACCGTTGATGCGAATTGCCTCACTGAAATCTGCAATAGCTTGTTGAGTTTGCTCGTTTTCAAAATAGACCAGACCCCGGAGATGCAATGCGTTGGCACTGGATTGATCGAGGACCAGCGCACGATTGAGATCGATCAGGGCTTGCGGGTACTTCTTTTGCAAACGGAAAATATTTCCACGATTCACATGGATGTGTGCATTGTCAGCTTTGATTTTAAGTGAAGCATCAAAATCAGCCAGCGCCTTTTCATAATTCTCCAGAACCTGAAAGGCAATACCTCGCAGTTGATAGCGTTCGGCTGTTGGTTTCTTTGATATCGCCTGATTCAGAAACGTGATCAATGCCGCAGGTTCTTTGGTATCGTTTTCCCGGATCCAACCCCCCAGCAACGGAACCCATCGCCATTCTTTGTTGGACTGAGTCACCACTAATACTTCACCCGGACTCAATTTTTGAATCGTACCGCCGCTGGTTTTGATCTCTGCGTTCTGAGATATGACGATAGCCGTCCGTGAAAAGATTTTCGGTGCTTCGTCGCCAAAAACATGCGTACAAAAGAACACAGCACAAAATAGTGTGATTTGAGTCAAATTCAGCTTAAATTTCAGTGGCATGGATCGTGATCCGGGCTTTCTGATGTGAAGATTCTGAGGAATTGGAAAATTTTTGATATAATTAGTATAATTCGCAGACAACCTAGATTAACATGTGATTCTATGACCGGGCCGCACTCTTTCCCAAAGAAAAAGGGAATGAGAATTCATGAATTGTCATTTTTTGCTAGATATTGAAAACAACTGTGAGAGGGGAAGAAGGTGAATCAAATGTATAAAGTACTATGTGCTTTAGCCGCTGTTTTGGTGATGACATCGGCAGCTCAGGCCGGAAAGTGTCGGTCTCAACAGTGTTGCGTCAGTGCGGCACCATGTCAGGTTGGTTGCAATCCGTGTGCAACGGTTGTCTGTCGACCACAATGCAAAACAGTCGAACGGACAGTAATGGTTCCGCAAATGGTAACCGAAGTTCGCAAGGTGAAATGCACTGCGTACCGCATGGAAACCCATCAGCGCGATGTGACTGTTTGCAAAAGAGTACCCGAAACTAAAGAGGTAACTCAAACTTACACAGTTTTCGTTCCGGAACAGCGCACACGTACGCAAAAGTATGTCGTCTGTAAACCGGTCTGGAAGACCGCGCAAAAGACGTACACCGTAAACGTGCCTTATACAGAACAGCGCACCGGAACCCGTCAGGTTCAAAAAACATTCTGGAAAGATGTGAAACAGGACTACTATGTAAACGTGCCCTATACAGAAAAGCGGACCGGAACCCGCCAGGTACAAAAAGTGGTCATGAAAAATGTCAAACAGGATTATTGTGTCAATGTTCCTTACAAGGTAAAGCGACAGGGAATGCGGACCGTAATGAAATGCGTTCCCGTAAAGAGCTACCATACGGTTTGTGAAGATCGCGGTCACTGGGAAGAACGACCCATTCAGTCCGCCTGCCCTGCCCCCGCCTGTGGTGGTTGTGGTACTTGCAACAACTGTTGCCAGACTGCTTGTGCTCCCGTTTGTACTCAACGCGTCTGGGTCTCTAAGATCGTTCAGAAAAAAGTGGAACACACTTCATATCGTCAAGAGTGTGAGCAGGTTCCTTACACTTATGAAGTTCAGTGTTACAAACCAGTGAAGAAAACCCGTACTGTCAAAGTCTGTGAGACCATTTGTGTTCCTGAAAAGTACACATACAATGTTCAACTTTGCAAACAGGAAAAACGTAGTCGTACTGCGAAAGTCTGTGAAGTCAAATGTGTGCCTGAAAAGTACACTTATAATGTCAGGCTTTGTAAGCAGGAAACACGAACCTGCGATGTGAAAGTCTGCTCTTACGTCAAAGAAGAAAAAACACGCGACGTCTGTTACACCGTTTGTGTACCACAGCAAAAAACCTGCACTCGTAAAGTAACGGTCTGCAAAATGGTTCCTACAGTTGTCAAACAGAGTTATACCGTTTGCGTTCCTTATCAGGTTGAGAAAGAAGTGAAAGTTCAGGTTTGTCGACATGTTGCCAAAAAAGTCATGGTACAGGTACCTGATTGTCCGGTTTGTGAAACGAGCTGTGCTTCCTGTAACTAATAATTCAGGAAATAACATGCATATCTGATAACTTCTTCAGCAGAGACAAGCCTCATACTTTCGAGTATGAGGCTTTTTTTATAGACTGACTAGCAGAGTTAATCGTCTTGCATTCTATCAATGAGTATCCCGATGACCGAATTACCTTCTGATCTAAATAGACCCGCACGCTTTACAGAAGAGTTCGAAGCCCTGCTACAGACAATTTCCGAACAAAGCCAGCGCGCCGGTTCCGAATCTCACTGGCCTGTCGAATCCTGGGCGGCGCTCAAGCAGGCGGATGTACTGAGCTGGAATGTACCTCTCGAATTCGGCGGTGCCGACTTGAACTCTGCAGAGATGACCTACGGATACTCAAAATTAGCAGAAGCCTGTTTGACAACCACCTTTGTGCTAACCCAGTTCAACGCGGCCTGCCAGCGAATCAACTGGTCCGAAGATCAGGATCTGAAATCTAAAATATTCAGTGAGTTAATAACGGGAAAGAAATTTGCCACTGTCGGAATTTCGCATTTGACCACCTCACGACAGCATCTCAGTAAACCAACCGTCTCCGCCAGACAGACACCTGCAGGCTGGATTCTAGATGGATTTGTTCCCTGGGTGACGGGCGCCATTCACGCCGACTACATTCTTACCGGAGGCGTCTGTGAAGAAGGAACGCAAATTCTCGGTCTGATCAACACCGGTTTGGACGGAGTCGAAACACAGTCACCCATTGAAATGTTATCGATGACAGGTTCGCAAACCGGCGCCGTCAAACTCAATCAAGTGCTCATCCCTGCAGAGTATTTGATTGCCGGCCCTGTCGAAAATGTATTGAAACGTCCCGATGGTCAGGGAGGCGCAGGTTCTTTGACAACGTCGGCTCTTGCACTGGGAGTGGCCCGCCGCGCGATAATGAGACTCAAAGTAGAAGCCGATCAGCGACCCGATCTGGTGGAAATCTTTGAGCCATTCCATACCGAATGTCAAGAGCTCGTAAATGAGATGATGGCCGCCCTCAATTCGGGAGCAGTAAACGGCGCGATCTCCGAGAACATTCGCGAACGCTCCAATTCATTGGTCCTGCGTGCCTCACAGGCATTATTGGCGGCTGTCAAAGGTGCCGGCTTCGTTAAAGGTCATCCCGCAGAACGGGCCATCCGCGAAGCGATGTTTTTTCTGGTCTGGTCCTGTCCCCAGCCGGTCGTACATGCCAACATGCGCGAATTTGCTTGCGTATTGGATTGATCCTGTCTGTTCGGCTGCCAGTTTTTATGACAGCTTACTTTTCACCGGCCATTGCTTCAGCCAGATTAACAACATGGTCCCGCACACGTCGCATTGCATTTAAGGTTGCAGTGTAAGAGACATTGATATAAGGATCGACCTTCTCTGCAGATAAATAATCCAAGTGCTCACGTTGTAATGTTTTTGCTTTCTGTTTGATTTCTTCCCCGGAATGGACTGTTGCAGAAACAACGTCCATGTCTTCCTGCTGATAAGCCGAAGTCACATGATTTAATTGTTTTTCCACCATGCGAAGCAGGTCTAGTAATGAATTGTTATGGGTTTCATCAAAGACCCTGCCCTGCTTGTTTAATTTCAGCCGAAACTTAGCGATTCGCTCCAGATAATCACTGATCGATTCATATTCATCCGCCATTCTTAACTGACAGCGTCCTTGAGTGATCACATCCTGAGGCAGATCCATGGCCAGTAAATGCGTAATATAAGTAGTAATTTCATCCTGCATCCGGTCCAACTCTTTTTCATCTTCGAAGAGTTTTTCCACTTCTTTCGGATCAGGCTTCTCTTGCGACAGAATATGGTAGAGAATCTGGGTCATTTCATTGCAGAGATTCCCCATCTTGATCACTTCCCCACGCGATTGTTCAATCGCTAGCACGGGCGTTTCCAATATGCGGATATCCAGGCTGGTTAAATGTGCGACTTCCTGTGGTTTATCTTTGACAATCTGCGTCAATAATTTTGCCATCTTGCCAGCAAATGGCAGAAAGACAAGCATGTTCAAAATATTAAAGACCATGTGAGTCGCTACAACAGCCTTAGCACTACCAGGAAACGTTGCTGCTCCGTTGATCATCACCGCTTTGTTGACATCTACATCGATCAGCCAGGGGATAAATTCGACATACCAGAAAAAGATCGTCGAAATCCAGATCACGCCACCGATATTAAATAAAACGTGAAAATAGGCAGCCCGTTTTGCGTTGGTCGTCGTTCCTAGAGAGGCGAGCAAAGCAGTGATAGTGGTACCAATGTTTTCTCCCAACACCAAAGCGGCTGCCGTCTCAAAGGGAATGATTCCCGTTGCAGCCAGAGAAAGTGTGATCCCAAGTGTGGCAGAGGAAGATTGCACCAGGACTGTCAAAATACAACCAGCCAGCATACACTGGTAAAGTCCGACAAAAGAATCTGCCTGAAAAAATTCAAACCATTCTAGAAATTTGGGCATATGTTGCACGTCTTTACAGGCAGTTTTCATGAGCTGTAATCCGTAAAAGACCATACCAATGCCCATGGTTGCGAGAGCCGTGTAACGCACTTTTTCATTTTTGGTCAATAAATAGACGAATGCGGCTACACCCAGAATCGGCAGGCCATATTTGCCAATTTTCAGCACGAGAATCAAGCCAGTGATCGTTGTGCCGACATTCGCGCCCATGATCACGCCAATAGCCTGAGTCAACGACATCAGACCGCCATTCACAAAACCAACGGTCATTACCGTCGTCACAGAACTGGATTGAACCAGCACGGTGACCAGGAATCCCACCATGGTTGCCAAGATGCGATTGTTGGTGACGGCACCGATCAAGCGTCTCAGGCTGGCTCCAGCGATAGATTGCAGGCCTTGGGACATATACTTCATACCCAGAAGGAAGATTCCCAAACCTCCGATGAGGGTAGTCACCATTTCAAACATTGTATTATTTGACCCTGTTAACTGATCTTAAAGTCCCATTCTCTTTTCTCTCAAGAGTGGGTAGTCTCGATAGGTGTTCATCTGGTTTGATTCGTGTTAAGATTTCGCCTCTTTATCATGAAGATTCATTAATAATACAAGTCTCTAGCGGGCTTGTCTTTCAACTCGGCACGAAAATATAAGAACTAACGCTTGTGGGATCGTGTCCCTCACGGTAAATCAGTTCATAGACTTAGTCTGGAAGGAATCGGCGCTCAGGAAACCACTTGAAAACAGGGTTGATACAAGCGTTTAGTTCCTTTTTCAGGCCCCCGTAGCTCAATTGGATAGAGTGCTGGCTTCCGAAGCCAGAGGTTGCTGGTTCGAGCCCAGCCGGGGGTATATAAGTCCTTTGGTACCAAGGGGTATTGTAATGTAAGGCGTGGGCTGGTTAGGACATGCAGCGGTCTCTGTTTTGTCGCTTGTCTGCTCCAGTTCACCGCATACAGCAGGGTACTGCGTCGCTTTTTGCGTCGCTTTTTGTGCGGCCTTTTCATAGTCATCCTCTCGCACTTGAAGATAGCTTTGAAGGGCTACTTTTGGCGAATTTCCAAGCCATGCAACAACCGTTTGCAATTGGAACCCTTCCTGCAGTAGTTCCGTTTCTCGCGTGCTTCTGAGGTTCTGAAATAGTCGCGGCCACTGGTTCAAACCAGCTCGTTTAACGAGTTTCTGCATACTGGTTCGCAGATTGCAGCTATTTACGCGATATCTCACAATCACATGCTCTGCCCCGTCCTCTGCCAGCTCGAAACATTCCTCAAGGTATGGCCGCAATTGTGGGAAGATTGGCACGATACGCCCTTCCTTACCCTCGTATCGTTCTGTCTTGGGGCTGCTCACATAAAACCGATTGTCTGACCAATTGACGTCTTCCCATCTGAGAGCAAACGTCTCTGAAGGCGTCCTGAGTCCACCGTAACGAGCTAACGCCACAATCAACCGCCATTCCGCATCGGGGCAAACATCAATCACGCGCTGTGCCTCATTCGCTGTAATGAAGTATTCACGCGACTTATTAGGAATCGACGTTGCTTTTAGATCAGCAAACGGGTTTTCTGTGATCAGTTTCTTTCTGACTGCGTTATAGAAGAATACTTTAGCCACTGCACAATGTTTGCGTACCGTGTTCTCTGCCAATCCCTTAGCTGTCAACCATAGCCGCCATTCGTCACAATCTCCTGGGGTGATATCCTTCAACAGACGATCCCGGGAAAAGAAGTCATACAGATAGTTGATCGCGTTTCTGTATTTCTTCTGCGTGTTCGGCTTGGTGTCGATTTCCCTGAGTTTGTAATAGGCTTGGCAATAATCCTCAAGCCTGGATGATTCGCGTTCATCGACCAACCCAACACCAACCAGACGTTTCAGCATTTCCGGTTCTACTTCAGTCAGCCAAGTGGCCGTTGATGAATCTAGCGCATGCTTGGTGATACGGTGCGCGATAAGCTGTTCTACTTTTACTTTCATAGCCTCTGCAGTTTTCATCGGCACTTTACCAAGCCGTAACGTTTGCCGTTTCTTATCTGCTCCGACAAACTGAATCGTTTTCCGTCCATTCGGCCTCTTGCATACGCTCGCCATATTCTTTCCTTTGTTGCATAAGTAAACTTACCTGAAATGCTGATAGTTCAATGGGCCATCAACAGCAGCCCGTTGCTATGGAAGAATCAACTTTCAACCATGTCTGTTTTCTCAGTAATTGTCAATATTGCCTTGTTCCCGTTCAGGTATCAATCAGCATGTTTTTTCATTGTTGAGCCTCTGATACCGCTTTTCCCCACATAGCCGCCTGTATGGTGGTGGTGATGTTCTTGTATTTTTTTATTTATCGCCGTGTTTTCCGCGAAGGCGAAACCGCATGCGTTAATACTGCCCAGAGGACCCCGGCTTTCTGGTTATTGTCCATCGTCAGCAAGTTCCTTCATGATGTATTTCTCTGCTCGTTCCCATGCCTCATAGATGATCAGGAATGCATCATTGCCATACTGCCGGTCAATCTGCTCTGCTGCATCACGAATAAACCGCAATGATTGAACGTAGGCATCACGAACTAAATCAGGATCTATCAGCGTTCCCTTGCGCTCATCCAAATCCAACTCAGCTAGATCGGCCTTAACGCCCCTGTAACGCTCCAGATTGTCACTGTCGCCGCCTGCCAATAGTGGGTCTGATGATTTGCACCAACGGTTATTCTTTACCCATTGCACCATCTCGTTTAATGGATACGCTCCCCGTTTTCCCGGGCAACCTTCGCCAAGCCATATCTGGATTGTCTTAGTTGACACATTGAAAAACCGAGCACATTCTGCATGTGTCGAAGCGATGAATTCATTTTCAGAACTGGAAGTAGAAGAACCCATTTTTTACCTTTTACTGACAAAAATTTGCGAGAAGTCCGAATCACCTTTGGAAATACGGTTCTTTTAGAGGACCCGTCCATCCTCACAACTAATTCCTGCCACCTCTTAAAATCTGATCAAGTGCAGACATTTCCCTGCCTTCTGGATTTTTGACATTTAAACCAGTCCGGGCCGATGGAGTTAATCCGAATTGACGCGCCATGCTTTCTACTTCCTTCCAGTAACGGGAACGTGCCTTTACTGCTGGATGCTCTGTCGTGTACTCACCACCGCTTTTATTGACCTGGGTAATATAGCTGCCCTCTTCCTTTACCGTCTCAC
>NZ_CALEMX010000309.1 GCF_937910335.1 uncultured Gimesia sp.
TTTCCGGGCTTAATGGCGATACCGCTAGATTTCATTTCCGGACACCCTGCTAGAGCCTGTAGAACAACCCAATCAAAAAATTGCCTGCTATGATGTGCAGGTTGATTGTCTGGGTGGTGCGCCTGTCTCAGGCTATTTTGGAAAACCTAAAAATGCGAAACCAAAAAGTCTGCCTATTGTCTTGTGGGTGCATGGTGCTGGAGTTCGTAGTTCGTCATTGGGAAATGCGGTAAAAGGAGCAGAAAACGGGATGCTGTCGATGGACATCAACGCGCATGGCATTCCGAACGGAAAACCTGCTCAATTTTATAAAGATCTTTCTCAGGGACGATTAAAAGGTTATTCTCATGCGGGGCGTGAGAGCCGCGAGACAACTTACTTTCGTGGGATGTTTCTCAGGCTGGTGCGTGCGATTGATTTTCTGACTGCGCAACCAGAGTGGGACGGCAAAACCATTGCCGTCATCGGGCATAGCCAAGGTGGCGGACAGGCGTTGGTCGCAGGAGGCATTGATGATCGTGTTACGTTCATTGCCACGGGAGTGCCTGCAATCTGTGATCATTCAGGCCGCGCCGCTGGTCGCATCAATGGTTGGCCAAAATTAGTTCATACTTCAAAAAATGGTAAACCCGATCCCAAAATGTTAGAAGCGGGCCGGTATGTTGATGCTGTTAACTTTGCCAGTCGGTGCAAGGCTGACGCGATTATGAGTGTTGGGTTTATCGACGGAACCTGCCCTCCATCGAGTTGTTATGCGGCTTATAACCTGCTGCAGGGAAAGAAGCGTGTGATCAACAAGCCTTTAATGGCTCACGCGGCACCCCGGGATGTCCAAGATGCCTTTTTTGCTGCGATTTTAGAACACGTGAAGCAGCAAGCAGCGGTCAAGTAACTCGTTATATTTCATAAAATTGGCCCTTCCAATGATGTGAAATAAGAATTCTGGTGCTTTGTCAAGCTTGAAATTGAGGGCTGGGAGTGTTGTTTACGTGCTTCGTTGTCGCACTCCCGTGATCTCGATCACCCCAAAATTCAAAAACGAGACTCCACAAGTATAAATAACCTTGATCTCCGCGAAACATATCGGTAATCTTTGATCCATGTTAACAATCAATGGATATCCAAAACAAGTTTGCTCTGGCCTGACGCGACGCGAGGCGTTGCAGATCGGAGGCTCGGGGTTGTTGGGGCTGAGCCTGCCGGGTGTGCTTGCTGCTGAAGAAGTGGCTGGTGCGTTTCAAAACGGGCGGGCGAAGTCGGTGATTTTCTTGTATCTGTTTGGTGGTCCCAGCCAGCTGGAATCATTCGACATGAAGCCGGAAGCGTCGAGTTCGATACGCGGTCCTTTTTCCCCCATTCACTCGCGGACACCGGGTCTGCAGATCAGTGAGCATCTCAGTCGGACAGCCAATATTTCCGACAAGATATGCGTGATCCGTACGATGACGCATCCACATAACGATCATAATGCCTGTCATTATATGCAAACGGGCCATAAATGGACGCGGTCAGCAGCCGACGGGGGCGATGTCAACGCCCGCTCGACCGACTGGCCTGCCATGGGCAGCGTGGTTGAATATCTTTCACGCAGCGCGCCCGATGCGCATAAGCGTGAACTTCCTGATTATATTTACTTGCCGAACAAACTGGGTGCATTGCAGGGTTATGAGCGCACGGGGCAACACGCGGGTTGGCTTGGCTCGGCATACAACGCCTTTGCCACGAACATCCGCAAACGCAATTCGGCTGACAATCCGTACTTTCGTAGCTGTAACGACGAGGAACTGGATTTCCGGATTCATGGAATGGCGACGACGAAAGCCATTACTCTGGACCGACTGAATCGGCGGAGCAGTTTGCTGAAGCAGTTCGATGAGGCGAACAAGTCATTTCATAAAGATCACGTCTATGAAAATTATGATCGAATTCAGCAGCGTGCGCTTTCGTTGGTGACTTCAGCAAAAATGCGATCGGCTTTTGATATTACTAAAGAGTCAGCGGCCCTGCGCGATCGTTATGGTCGGCATCTGTTTGGTCAATCGGCGTTGATGGGTCGACGGATGGTGGAAGCGGGGGCGCGGTTTGTCACAGTTTGCTGGGATGCACCCGATGGTTACAGTTGGGATTCGCATATTCATTCGAATCATCTTGAAAAGCATTTGCTACCCGGTTTTGATCAGACCTATACGGCATTAATTACCGACCTGGAAGAACGCGGCTTGCTCGATGAAACACTGGTGGTGGCTGTCGGTGAAATGGGCCGTACACCCAAGGGAACCGCCAGTTGGGGCCGTGGTCACTGGTCGCATTGTTTTCCGTGTCTGCTGGCTGGTGCCGGGATTCGTGGTGGCATTCTGCATGGCACCTCTGATGCCGAGGCAGCGTATCCGGCAGATAACCCTGTGAGCCCGGAAGATCTTGCAAAAACGATCTACTGGTCACTCGGCATCGATCCCGATCTGTTTATCATGGACCGAGAAGATCGCCCGATTCCCATCATCGAAAGTGGTCAACCACTCAAGCAATTATTTGGTTGATTTTTCGAGAGTTTTTCATCACATTCCTTTATGGACATGCGGTAATGGGCGTTGTAAGATATTGACCTGTCTGACTATAGTGGAATGCATCTGAAAGAACTGTAATCAGCCCTCTTGCTATCCCCTAAGAATGTTCCTGCCAGCAAGGAAATACAGTTTTGCCTCATTCAACGACAGGTTGCTCCTCCTATCAAAGTCTTTCGAGTGAGCAGCGGCGAAATTTTCTGAAAGTGGGATTCCTGAGCACACT
>NZ_CALEMX010000310.1 GCF_937910335.1 uncultured Gimesia sp.
GCAGAATACCTTTCAAGTGCCGGTTGTCGGGTAACGGGATCCGATTTAAGTCCTTCATTACTTGCAGAAGAGACTCTGCGGGAAGGTGGTTATCGAATTCATCAGGGGCATGATAAACGATTTGTTCCTGAAGGCACGAACGTTTTGATTTATAGTCCGGCCATTGGTCTGGCGAATCCGGAGCGTCGCTTTGCACAGCGAATGGGAATTCCCCAATATTCTTATTCGCAGATGCTTGGCAGTTTGATGCGGCAGAAAAAAGGAGTCTGCATAGCAGGCACGCATGGTAAAAGCACAACGACGGCATTGACTGCCTATGTACTGCAGAATGCTGGGGTTGCTCCTTCTGCAATGATAGGTGCGGAACTATGTAGTCAGAATTTAAGTGGTTGGGCCGGGGAAGGTCCGCTTTTTGTAGCGGAAAGCTGTGAATACCAGCGTAGTTTTCTGGATTTATTTCCCTACAACGCGGCCATTATGAACATCGAACCCGATCATTTTGACTATTTCAAAAATCAGGATGACATGACATCCGCGTATGCCGAATTTGTTTCTCGGATTCCTATGGGTGGTACATTACTGCTTCCGGGAAATTGTCTGGGGCTGCAGAAAATTCTGGATTCCTGCAAAGCGAAAATCTCTACTTTTTCTCTGGAACGTGGTGCAGACTGGTGGGCCACCGATATTAAGCAAACCTCTTTTGGCTTGCGATTTCGATTGTTTCATCAAGGCGAATATTTTTCGGAAATTTCGCTTCAGAAAACGGGTAAACATAATGTATCCAACGCGATGGTTGCTGCCATTCTTTGCCATACTGCCGGGATTGATGCGGAAGAGATTCGCGAAGGAATTTTTGAGTTTCCTGGAATTCATCGTCGCTATGAGCGAATGGGTTCCTATAAGGGAATGACTTTATTTGATGATTATGCTCATCATCCGACTGCAATTCAGTCAACGCTTAAAATGTTGCGAGAGGAATATCCATATCGCAAGATCTGGTGTCTATATGAACCGCATCAGGTCTCGCGCACGCAGGCTTTGATGACTCATTATGCCCGGAGTTTCCGCCTGGCAGATCAGGTTCTGATCGCTCCCGTGCATGCGGCCCGCGAAAAACTCGGAACAGAGCCGGTTGATACATCAAAAGAGCTTGTAAATCGGATTCTTCGCCATAATGATTCGGTCAGTTTCAGCAGTTCCCTTGACCAGATGGTCTCAACTTTAGAGACTGAGGCTCAATCTGGTGATATCATCATTACTATGGGGGCAGGCGAAATAAATCGGATCCATCATGAGTTCAATCGAAGACTTCAAAGAGATACTGAAACATTCTGAACCGCTGTCCAAGTATTCCTATTTCAAAATAGGAGGACCAGCTCAGTTTTTTCTCGAACCGCGAAATGTGGACGAACTGCAGGCAGTCGTTCAATGCTGTGTCGAAAATGAGATCCCCGTGCGTGTATTTGGCGGGGGTTCTAATATTCTGATCAAAGATGCCGGCGTTCAAGGGGCGGTGATCAGGATTAATGGCGATGCGTTTGCAACCGTTCAAATCGACGGTACTTCTGTGACTGCAGGAGCGGGCACGCTGTTATCGAATCTCGTTTCACAGACAGTGAAGTCGGCTCTGGCTGGTTTGGAGGGGCTGGTTGGTATTCCCGGAACGGTCGGGGGTGCCTTGCATGGCAACACGGGTGGCCAAAACGGTGATATCGGGCAGTATGCCACTTCGGTTACCGTTTTGACGGCTCGTGCAGAAATCTTTGTGCGGACCGCAGACGAACTGAGCTTCAGTTATCGGGAAAGCAGTATCAACGAACTGGCGATTCTCGAAGCCACTTTTGAATTAAAACAGGATGATTCTGAAGAGGTTACCAATCGCATGAAAAAGAACTGGATTATGAAAAAGGCAAGTCAGCCTCTGACTCATCAGTCGGCTGGTTGTATCTTTAAAAATCCGCGCGGCATGCATGCGGGCGCCCTGATCGAACAGGCAGGATTGAAGGGAACCCGGATTGGTGGTGCCGAGATCAGTGATCGGCATGCGAATTACATCGTCAACGATGAAAATGCGACGACGGAAAATGTGCTCGATCTGATCAATCTTGCTCAGAATACGGTTTCTGAAAAGTTCGGCGTTGAACTCGAACTGGAAATTGAACTCTGGTAATCAGCAGATTGTCTTAGTTTCCGATACAATAGACGTGCTGAAACGTTCTCAGAAATATCTGCCCATTGGAAAATGCGGGTGTGGAGTTACTTCTTTCGCGAAGTTGGTTCTGAGCTACTTTTTCGAAACGTTTCACATTGGGTTTGAAGACGTGCGTTGTGCCGTTCTGGTCGGTCACGTAGAGATGCTGATTTGCCAGGATTAACGAACCCCAACAGGCTGCTCCGCCTGATCGTTCCTGCCAGCGAATTTCTCCTGTCGTCGGATTGAGGCATTGGAAAATATTGGGGCCCGCGTTGGCCATGAAAAGTGAGCCCTGTGTGTAGATGCCTGTCGAAATACGTTGCGGGTTGGGTTCATTTCGCCAGAGCTGCTCTTTTGCGGTGATGTCTCCCGTTCCCTGCATGCGGAAGCTGATTGCAGGGCCATTGAACCCCCCCATCGCTACGCAGATATCGTCGGCGAGGACAGGCGATGTGTAAGCCAGGTCTCCTTTTTTTCCGTGTAGTCCCATACAGCTCCAGATGATCTTCCCTGTTTTGAGGTCATAGGCATTTACCCGGAGAGACATGCTGCAAATGATGAGTTTCTGACTATTTCTCTCGGTGATAATGGGG
>NZ_CALEMX010000311.1 GCF_937910335.1 uncultured Gimesia sp.
GAGCAAAATTTGTAGCCCCGCATCAGAACCTAAATGCGCGAGTCTAAAAGCAGCTTCTCTTCGCAAATCGGGGTGTGGATCTTGTTTTAGTATATTTAAAAGAACTTCGATCGCATCCTCATCTGGTAAGATCTCTAGAATATGCATCGCTACACGGCGCATGTTATCATCAGTCGCTTCGAAATAATGCGCGTAATCCTCTCTGGATTGAAATCCTCCCAGCCCGCCGATTGCCCAAAAAATCGGACCAAAATTTGTAGGCATCGTTTCCGTTTGCAACCGCGCAAAAAGATAGTCTAACCAACCGGGATCGCCACTCTTACCGATCTCCTGAAACGCTACGATCTGTATCAGATTGTTGTCACTGTCGCAGTTTAACTTGAGAAACTCATTCCATTTCTCACTATTTTTTTCAAACAATGACAGTTCATCATTAAAATCCTGATTCCTTCGAATTGCACTATCGCAGAACGCAAGTAATGGATGTGCATTGTCAGAAGAGTCATTCATTTCCGGAACTTTCTGGATTCACTAAACGAGTCAGAAACTCTCGAATACATGATCAATTCCATTCAGAAATCAAAGCACTTCAATCAACGTTCGCCAGTGATTCACTTTTCGCAGTAATCACTTCCATCAGATCGTTCCAGGATTGGACGAATGATTCCGCGCCGTCTTTCTGAAGCTGTGCCGCCAATGCCTGAATGTCGACGCCGGCGTTTTCAAATTCGGTGAGTACAGCCTCACAATCACCACCATCTGCGGAAAGTGCACCGCCCACCTCACCATGATCAGCGAAGGCATTCAATGTCTTTTCGGGAATCGTGTTCACCGTAAACGGGGAAGCGAGCGACTTGATATAGAGTACGTCAGACGCGTTGGGATCTTTCATGCCAGTACTCGCCCAAAGCAAACGTTGCGGCCGGGCACCGCAGTTCAAAGCACGCTGCCAGCGCGCCGAATTCAGCAAGTCTCGATACGCCTTGTAAGCCCGCTGACCAATGGCGATTCCCAATCGATTGTGCAACGCTTCGGGAACCTTATCGACAACAGCGCGATCCCAACGGCTGATGAATAAAGACGCGACAGAACCGACGGCCGGATTCAAACCCGCCTCAATCCGTCGTTCAACGCCTCTCAAAAAGGCCTCGGCTGCCGCTACGAAATGTTCGCTTGAAAACAACAGAGTCACATTCACAGGGATGCCCGCAAACGTGGCTTCTTCAATGGCAGGCAAACCTTCCTGGGTACCAGGAATTTTAATCAGAACATTCGGACGCCCCGCGCGGGCATGCAGATCCTTGGCCGCCGCCAGAGTACTTTCCGTATCGTAAGCAAGCAGCGGCGAGACTTCCAGAGAAACCCAACCATCAACCCCGTCGGTTTTATCCCACACCGGTCGAAACAGATCAGCGGCCCCCGTGATATCTTCCAACGCAACCTCAAAAAAGAGCTGCTCGCCCCGCTCACCCTCTTTGAATTTGGTCTGAATCGCACTGTCGTAAGATTGACTATTGTCGATCGCCTGGTGAAAAATCGTCGGATTCGAAGTCAACCCGGTAACAGAAAGTTCATCGATATAACGCTGCAACGTTCCATTGCTGAGCAGGTCGCGTGTAATATTATCCAGCCACAGACTTTGCCCCAGATTGTTGAGTTCGCGTGTTGCAGTCATCGTATTACCTTCGAAACAGTCGTTGTAAGTGGAATCGATTTCAAACAATCTCGTCGAATCCTATTTTCCTTAATTTCCACTTCGAATGGAAGGCTGATATGATCAGGAGCGAAGAAAACAAAAAGATCCTGTCTCTAGCCTGAAATTCATTTGAACCGACGAGGAAAAACCAGTGCTACAACCCATCATCGGCTACCACACGGACGAAGAAGGGCACTGGGTCGCGCAACTCAACTGCGGACACAATCAACACGTCCGCCACGATCCGCCAGAAGTAGCCCGCGAATGGGTCACCACAGAGCAGGGCCGCGATTCCTTGTTAGGCCATCAACTTGAATGCAAGAAGTGCGACGAAAACGCTCCATTAGATGAACGTCCATTGTAAAATATTAAAGGCCTTTTATGAAATCCTCTTTCCACTACATACTCATTACCACACTTCTGGTCATCCTCTGTCAACCAATTCAAGGTGCCACCGAATCGGATGTCATCGTCTATGGTTCTACCCCCGGCGGATTTTGCGCTGCGATCGCCGCTGCGCGAGAAGGGGCATCTGTGATTCTCCTGGAACCGACAAACCACGTTGGGGGCGTGAACACAGGTGGCCTGAGTTTCAGTGACTCAAACCAAACTGTCCGCAGCACGGTGATGGGATTATTCGACGAATGGCACACACGCATCGAGAAAGACTACAAGGCCCGAGGGATTAAGTTGCCCTACTCGGTAAGCGTGAAGGACCAAGCAAAATGGACCTACGAGCCACACGTGGCTGCACGCGTCACAAAACAAATGCTGGATGAAGCCAAAGTGAAGGTGCTTACAAAACGAGTCATCCAGTCCGTTAACAAGGATGGAACCCGCATCACGGGCCTCGTCACCAGCAACGGTACGTTCTCTGCCAAAATCTTTATCGATGCGACCTACGAAGGCGATCTGATGGCAACCGCGGGAGTTAGCTGGACGATCGGACGCGAAGGCCGCGCAGAATTCGGAGAATCCCTGGCAGGCAAACGCTACCCGAAACCCAAAATGAAAATCGACGGTTTCGACAGCAACGGAAAAATGCTGCCGCTCATTACCACTGCCGATGCAGGGCCAGAAGCAGAGGGTGACGCCAACGTCATGGTTTACAGCTTTCGACTCTGTTTGACCACAGATCCGGAAAACCGCGTCCCATTTCCGAAACCCGCAAACTACGACCCCGCTCGCTTCGAAGTCATGCGGCGTTACGTTAAATCCAAAGGCACCAGATTGGGGTTTGATCTCTATCCGCTTCCGGGTGGAAAATTCGATGGCAATAACTCCATTGGCGGTCAATTTTCCCTGGGACTGGTCGGTGCATGCAACGGTTGGAGCGAAGCGGATGCCGCGGGCCGTGCCGCAATCTGGGAAGCACATAAACAATATACTTTGGAGCTCTATCACTTTCTCACCACCGACCCTGCGGTGCCAGTGAGGATCCGCCAAAAGTTCGCGCGACTGGGGCTGTGTAAAGATGAATTTTCCGACTACGGACACTTTTCGCCCGCCCTCTACGTCCGTGAAGGCAGACGCATGCAAGGCATGTATGTGGTAAGCCAAAAGGATATCATCGACAAACCGGAAAAGGACGACCCGATTGTGATCTCTTCATTCCCGATCGACTCTCATGACTGCCAGCGCGTTGCACTCGAGGACGGAACCGTCGTTAATGAAGGCACGATCTTTCCCGTGCGAATGAAAGGCCGTCAGCACGGCTATCCTTATCAGATCCCTTATCGCGCGATCCTCCCCAAGGCCGAAGATTGTTCCAATCTGCTTGTCCCGGTAGCACTATCCTGCACCCATGTTGCCATTTCCTCCATCCGTGTAGAGCCGACCTGGATGATCCTGGGACAGAGTGCGGGCATCGCCGCATCACTTGCCGCCGAACAGAACATCGCCGTCCAAAAACTGAATTATCCAGACTTACGAAAGAGGCTTCTAGCCCAGAAGCAGGTTCTCGATCTGCCCGTTTTGCCAAAGCTCCCACCCAAGCCGAAAAAACAGACTTCGGTAGATCCAAAGACATTACCAGGGATCGTCTTGGACAATGAATCAGCCGAGCGAACAGGCCATTGGAAACGCTCATCCAACTTTAAACCACACATCGGTACCGGCTATGTGCATGACGACAACAAAGCAGATGGTAAGTCACAGGCGGTCTTCCGGTTTAAGGTACCCAAAGCCGGTAAATACGAATTGCGTATGGCTTACTCGGCACATTCCAGCCGCGCCACAGAAGTTCCCGTGGTCATCACGAGCGGCCCTCATAAAAAACAGATCACCGTCGATCAAACGCAGGCATTGCCAGCAGGCCAACTCTTTCGCCCCATTGCCACAGTTCAGCTTGTAGATGACGTTGAGACCGTCATCACCATGCGCAACAGTGGCACAAACGGTTTCGTCATTCTGGACGCACTACAATTGCTTCCGGTGTCCAGGTAGACGCATACAAGAGTGGCTTTGCATTTCTTTCCAGTACTGGTGACAATGAACGAGTCAAATATGGGGGGGTGATTCAAAAAAAACTGCGTGGAATGCAGTCACTCTTTCAATGTGTCTTTACTGATCTAAAAGGACTGGCCGATGTTGAACCGAATGCTTGCAACCTTGATGCTCTTTTTTTTATTCTCCACATCGGTTGAGAGCGCGGAGAATTCACCTCGCAAGTTTCGAGTCTGGGCGACAAGTTGCTCACACGTCCCCGCCGACATCAAACAAGGCCGGGAGAGTATCGCGTTGGCGATTCGCCAGTCCGAAGGATTCATAAAGAATGCACCTGCATTCGATTGGGATATCATGCTCGATGCGGGAGATCTTTCTGCGCACCAGAGACCTCCCGGAGATCGTGATGGAGAAGAATTAATACGCCAGTATCGTGCTCTCACAAAACATCGCCGCGAACAAATTTACAACGTACCAGGCAATCATGATGCGCCTTATTACGATCTAGGAGTCGGCTCCTGGTTTCGAAAATGGGGCGATCCACTAGGTGAAAACACCGAATTCTCCGGCGTCGATCAAAGCCGCCGCCCCTTTCCTGTGAAAGGAACCTGGGAGCGTTATCGCTTTCAGACCGGAAACATTTTGTATCTCATGCTGGCTGATCGAAATGATGCGCCAACCCCCGTCGGTCGCGGTACAAGTACCGAACGCAATAAAGGAGGCTTCCCCGCTGGCGCCGTCACCCGCGAAACTTTCAATTGGTGGAAGAAACAGGTACTGGATAACCAGGACAAAATCATCATCACCATGCACCACCATGTACTGCGCAACACAACAGTAGGGTCGGGTCGTGGCGAAGGTCATCCGCGATATCATGGCGGCTCTGGCGGCGGCGAAGGATCGTCATACCTGTACTTCATCATCGAAAACGAGGACCCTGAAAATTTCAAATACACGAAAGATGCCCACGTGTTTGAAGATTTCCTCGATCAATTTCATAAAGAGCATGGAAAAGCAGC
>NZ_CALEMX010000312.1 GCF_937910335.1 uncultured Gimesia sp.
AGCTGGAGTGATTCATTCCGATTTTGAGCGCGGATTCATTCGTGCTGAAATATATTCGGTGGACGATCTGAAAGAATATCAAACGGAGAAAGCAATCCGCGAAGTCGGTAAACTGAGAGTGGAAGGCAAAGAGTACGTCATGCAGGATGGAGATATCTGCCATTTCCTATTCAACGTCTAAATCAAGAGTTTTCCTGTAGGATGTCATAAAGAATATGCGATTCAAGCTATCGCGAACTCTTGCCCGGATTGACGTGTCCAGTTTCAGGTCCATTTCGGATACTTTGTTGCATGTGAATTCGAGTTAATTCATTCCGTTTTTTTAGAGATCAACATGATGAGTCTGTTTCGTTCACAAGTACAGCAAATGTCAGGTTATACTCCAGGCGAACAGCCGCAGGAGTCTGGTTGGGTGAAACTGAATACGAATGAGAATGCGTATCCACCTTCTCCGCGTGTTAAGGATGCGGTGCAGCGTGTGCTTGAAGGTCGTTTAAATATTTATCCTGACCCACTCGCCACGGAATTTCGCAAAGCCGCGGCAGAGCTGTTCCAGGTTGATCCGGACTGGATTCTCCCCGGGAATGGCAGCGATGAAATTTTGACGATTCTGATGCGAACCTTTGTCGATCCGAATCAGCTGGTCTCTGCTCCCTACCCCAGTTATACGCTTTACGAAACGCTAGCGGAAATTCAGGGTGCCCGGTTTCAAAAAATTCAACTCAATCCCGACTGGAGCTGGCCTGTATCTGAGGCTCTCGAAGTAGCGGCGAAGAGTAAAATACTGTTTGTGCCTAACCCCAATGCCCCTTCAGGGAATCGCTGGCACGATAAAGATATTTTGACATTCATGCCAGAACAGGGAATTCTGGTGCTGGATGAAGCCTACGGGGACTTTTGCGACAAACCACACCGTTGTGAGTTATTGCAGGGGGACTCGGGAGCAAAAATGATTGTGACTCGTAGCTTAAGCAAGTCATATAGTCTTGCTGGAATCCGATTCGGATTTGCCGTGGCGCATCCGGAATTGATTCAAGGTATGCAAAAGGTCAAAGACAGTTATAACTGTAATACACTTTCTCTGGCAGCAGCAATTGCAGCAATCAAAGATCAGGAGTGGATGCATGCTAACACCGAGCGAATCTGTTCGACACGCGACCAGTTAATTATGGAACTCAAAAAACTTGGTTTTGAAACAGTGGACAGCCAGACAAATTTTGTCTGGTGTACTCACCCGGATGGTGAACACGAACGTCGCTATCAGGACTTGAAACAACGTAAAATTCTGGTCCGCTACATGAAGTTTTCACTACAGACAGGAATTCTCGATGGTCTCAGAATCACAGTCGGAACCGATGCTGAGATTCAGCAGTTGCTGGATGCCATACGTGAGATAGGCTGAATCATAGTTAAAACGAGCATAGTTTCACTTTGACTCGGGTATGATTAAAGCGGTTATGCAATTCAGACCGGCAATCACCTTTCTAATTAGTGCCAAGTCTGTTGGTGGCTCCGATGCATTTTTGAGAATCAACATCCAGACTGTAAGATTAGAGTATTCAACTTCACGATCCTTTTACACACGAGTTCCCAAAAGATGACCCGCAAAGCATCAATCAAACGTGAGACCGCCGAAACCCAGATCGAATTGACTTTAGAGCTGGATGGCAATGGTAAGGCAGATATTCAGACAGGCGTTGGGTTTTTTGATCACATGCTGACGTTGTTGGCGCGACATGCGTTGTTTGATTTAACGATCAAAGCAAATGGCGACTTGGATGTCGATTATCATCACACCGTTGAAGATGTGGGTATCTGTCTGGGCAAAACGCTTTATGAAGCATTGGGTGACAAAAAAGGAATTGTCCGCTATGGCTCTTTAACAATTCCCATGGAAGAGACTCTTGTGACATCGGCCCTTGATTTGAGCGGTCGTTCCTGGTTTGTGTTTCAGGTTGATTTCCCGACTGAGAAAGTCGGGCAGTTTGATACCGAACTGGTACGTGAATTCTGGCAGGCGTTTTCCTCAAACGGATTATTAAATCTGCATCTGGTGCTCCACCATGGCGCGAACAGTCACCACATTGCAGAAGGTCTTTTTAAAGGGACCGCTCGAGCGCTTCGACAAGCGGTGGCAATTGATCCCCGTCAACAGGGAATTCCTTCTTCCAAAGGTGTCCTTTAAGAACGGCAATCAGTCTTGTTATTTGCATCGCTAGAAAAAGCGATTACCCCGCATTTCCCAGATGACTTCCCTCGCTTTGGCACGTAATTTGCGCCAT
>NZ_CALEMX010000313.1 GCF_937910335.1 uncultured Gimesia sp.
TGACAAACGTGTGAAGTTGGGATACTACTGTCAGGAAAAGTAGTGGCTACTACAATTTAATGCTTCCAGTTTTTCCTCCATTGAGACGTTCGGAGATTCCGCATCAGATTTCTCAAGGATCGCAGTCGACAAGATCGGCTCAGGCTTCGTCGATTCCGAAGAGGCGGTACTGGAACTATTTGAGTCTGAAGCTTCTAAGTCCTTGTTTTCGGACTTCCCGCCCCGCGATCGTTCCAGCAATTTTTTCATATAATCGGCGATAGAGTCAGAGTCTTCCTCGCTGTCCGGAGTGTTGGCCTCATCGGTCTCGTTAGACGTTTCTAAGTCCTCAACAGGTTCCTCGACAATCGGGCTTTGCTCTGTAATAGTATCACTACTGGTAGTCTCAGATTCAGAATCCTTTTTGAATAAATCCAGTAAGCTTCCCCTTTTCATCGGTGGTGTGTCTGACTCTCGCTGTTCGGAGGGCATTTCACTGACCGAATCTTTAATGTACGACTGTAATAAAGAATCAGGTTTCTGAATGACGTCTTCGTCAGAATTTTCGAGAGCATCTGGCTCTTCATTTTCAATGGAAAGCGATGTCTGACAATCATCTTCGATGGCAGTCGCCCCTTGATCGGTTGAGATCAAGCCAATTTCTTCAATCAGTCCTTCCCGATCAGCCAGTTGTTGTTCGCGAATTTCGATCATTCGCTCACGATCTTCGAGTTCACCGCGATCTTTTTGCATCTGTAAGCGTTGAGATTGCACATTGTCTCGCTGATGATTGATCTCTTCACGATCAATAGCCAGTTGGTCATGATCCAGCGACAGTTTCTGTTTCTCTTTGTCCAATTCATCAACGGCACTCTGCTGATCTGCATCTGAGTGAACCGACTGAGATCGTTCCAGCTCGCGTGCGTTGAGTTCCTCTTCCTGCGTTTTCAGTGTTTCCTGTTTTTGATCCAATTCTTCCCGCAGGCGATCCAACGCTTCCCGTTGTTCGGAATCAGATTCCTGTTCGCTGATTAAAGCGTCTAATTCCTGCTCTTTTTCTGACAGTTTTGCTTCGTGCTCCGCGAGCAATTTCTCTTGATCTGAGAGCTCTTGCGTTTTTAGATCAAGTTCTGTTCGTTCCTGCTCCAGATCCGCCTGTTGACTGGCGAATGCTTCGCGGTCTGTTTCAAGCTTCTCACGTTGTTGCACCAGTTCAACTTCCTGCTGTTCTTTCTGTTCTCAATCTCACTTGTACGAGCTTCGAATTCAATCTGATCCTGTTTCAGAGCCATCCGTGCATTCTCCCACTCCAGTTTTTCCGTTTCAAAACGAGTCTGCTGTTCTTCAAGCTGACTCATCTGCAGTGCATATTCTGTCTGCTGTTTTTCCAGATTTTGCAGTTGAGTTTTCAGGTCAGCTTCCTGAGAATTCAGATCCGCCTCTCGTTGTTCGAGAGTCGACTGCTGTTGAGAAAACTGCGATTCGCGTTCTTGCAAAGCGGCATTCTTTTGTTCAAACTCTTCACGTACTTCCAGGATAGACTGTTCCTGTTGTTTCAGTTGAGTCTGCTCATCTGCCAGCTTACGACGAGCCTCTTCCAATTGATTGCGTTCTTGTTGCAACTGTTCGGTCTGCTGGTTCAAATCCAGCTGCACTTTTTCCTGATCTACGTCAGACCGTTTCTGTTCCGACAGACCGGCCCGTTGGTCACTCACTGATTTTTCTTGTGTCTCCAGATCATCTGACCAGATCTCCAGACGCTGGCGTTCTTCAATGAGTTCCTGTTCGTAAGACAGGTATGACTGTTCCGCCAGTAATACTGCTTTTTGACGTTCTTCTTGTTCGGTTTTAGATTTTTCCAGAAATGCAGTTTCCGTCTCAAACGCGACCTGTTCGCAAGCCTGTTGTGCTTCGAGATCAAGCCATCCCTGTGAGAGATTCTGTTGCTGTTGTGTCAGCGCGACCTGTTCGCTTTTCAGTGATTCTTGCCATTGGACTAAACTCTGATGATCGCCTCGTAATTCATTCTGTTGTGAAAGTACCTGATCCAGTTCTTGCAAGACCTCCTGCTTCAGCAGGTCTAACTGCTGTAATTTCTGATCCAATTCCAGAATGGCATCATCAAAGGCGAGTTGAGTTGTTGGTACTACCTGAACCTGATTCGATTCCTGATTCAGAGCGAACTGTTCATGTAACCTGCCGAGTTCTGCTTCCTGTAGCTGTATCTCCCGTTGCAGTTCGATTTGTTCCGATTCTACTTTTTCCAATAACAACTGGCGTTCTTCCAGAATTCGCTGATATTTCGCCATCGC
Organism: uncultured Gimesia sp.; assembly: GCF_937910335.1. Taxonomy (GTDB): domain Bacteria; phylum Planctomycetota; class Planctomycetia; order Planctomycetales; family Planctomycetaceae; genus Gimesia. The sequence continues at coordinate 2,292 of NZ_CALEMX010000313.1, forward strand.
TTCCAGTTCTTCCGGAATTTCGATCTGGTTACGGGATAACCTGCCGTCTTCGGGGGGAGGCTGTTCATTGATTTCTTCGACTTCAATTTTATTTATTGTATCTACGAGGATGCCGATCGGGCCGACAAAAAACTTCATGCCCTCTATGAGCGAAATTTTGCGGATAGGACGCTCATTCACCCAGACCCGGGGATCGATGGCGCGAACCGAAACGGTGTTTTGGCCGACATGAATGATGCAATGTTCTGCCGCAATTCCAGGAACGTCGATTCGGATTGCACACTCGGGTGATGACCCGATCTGATACTCGCCAGTCGTCAATTCAACAGGGGACATCTCATCTGTCAAAGGCACCAGAGAAACCTGTAGTTGAGGCTCACTGGAATTCTGAGTGACCTGAGAATGTGGGGATGATGTCGTAAACATCCTGATACTCCATAAAATTACATGAATGTATTTTAATTCAGAGGAAATCTGTCTGTTTTGCACAAAAATAGAGGAAATCACAAAGTTGATGATTCCAAAATGAAACACACAATTCCTAGTGGCATATACCTTTGAAAAAGGGGGTGGTCAATTTTTTGCCGGGGTACAGAGGGAGGGAATTCTCTGGAAATAAAAATATCGGGTTGCTGGGCGGGGAAATAGCGATTGTAGCGATAAAAAGCAGCCCTTCTTTTGCGTATTTCGAGTGAAATTCAGACAAAAATACTCGTCAAACGTTTCTCTATCAGATGAGCCCGATGACATCAGCAGCCGGTATGTCTATAATATGAAACGGTTACTTTTTTTAAAACAGGCAGGTCAATTCTCCTTCTACCTCAGGCTTCATTACCACGAACACGGTGCCGATTTTATGGCTGACTGGCTGAAAATTCCGTCGAAAAAAAAACGCCGTGAAGAGGATATTCCCGAACCGTATGAGATCGTTTGTGTTTGCGGAGTGAGCCTTTCCGGTTATCGACGGAAAAAGTACTATCGTCATGCTTGCCTGCAGTGTGATGAAACGTACTTCATTCTACCACGAAACAGTTATCCCCCTCCTAAAGCGCGAAAAAAGAAAAAGCAGCTACCGACACAGCAGCAGCTATCTGAATACATTTTGAATTCCTCTCTCGTAACGCGGTTTCTGGAAAAACGCGCACTGAAGAAGGCGTCTCGAAAACCTCAGGAAACGCCACCTCAGACGGAGGCAACACCAAAAGTTTCGCCTTATGAATTGCCTCCGCCACGTACCAGACTGATAACTCCCTTCAGAGGAATTCTGGCAGGCATCGCGCTGATTATTGGTCTGACAGCATACGGAATCATTCATAGTCGTAATTTGGATCAGGCATCAGTTACACTCAAAGCAGCAACAGCCTCAGGCGAAGCACTTTTGAAAAAAAATGATCTGGTGGGCGCGAATGCCGCCTATCAGGAGGCATTTCAAGCACTCGAAATCCTGGGACGCGATGATCCAACGGCAAACGAAATCCGTCTGACCTCGCGCGAACTACAGGCTATCAACACTCAGGCTGTCTCACCCGTGTTTGAAATCGCCGAAGAGGCAATTTCGCATATTAAGAAAAATGATCTCGCAAGCTGGGAATCGCTGTTTAATTTGCGCTATGCAGATACCTGGATGATTTTTGAGACCACGCTGATTCCACTTCCCGTAAAAGAGGTAGAAGAGGACGCTCAAACACCCCTCTTCCGACTCAATTTACCGATCATGCTTGATGAATATACGCTTTCTCTGGAACTGACTTCGCCGACATTCCTCACCTATCTTGAACAGCATCCCGGACAGCCCCTCATCTTTGCTGCACAGATCAAAAGTTTTCGGCAGGAACCGAACCAGCAAGGTGCTGGAACGATTCTACTAAACGGTGAAACCGCATTTTTATGGTCACATCTGAAACTGTATGAAAAGTTGGGAATTCAATTCGATGAATTTCATGATCGCAAAAAAATTGAAGCCATGCTCAATCAACAATCCCAATATCTAGGGGTGTCGAAATGAAAAAACAGATCCCTAAGTGGTTTTTTATGTCTCCGGTATTCTGCCTGATTTTGTGTCAGACAGAAATGTTTGCCGCTGATCGAAGTATTGAATACTTCGTGAGTCAGCGCGATCAATGGAAAAAAGTAATCGGCGTCACGCAAACTCTGGAAGGACGTATTTCCACGTTCAACTCCAAGTCGGTTCGTTTCCGAAACTGTCCGATCCCTTTTCATTTTGCCGGAAAAACTCCCAAATTAGATTCAACGGTTCAGAATGTGGAAGTCACCGGGCAATTATCCCTGGAAAATGGGCGTATCATTTTTATGGTCAAATCCCTGCAAAAAAAACCGAGCGACAGGGAATATTTCGTGAGAGAGGAAACAAAAATTGACCGTGCCAATCCACGTGACTGGTATGCCCTCGCAGACTGGGCCAAACAACGGGCCGAATTCTATGATGATAAAGAACTGACACAACAAGCACTTGCCGCCTACAATAATGGGATCAAAGCGGAATACCGCCAAATGATGGTTAAACAGCCGAAGTCGATTCTGAAGCTGGCAGACCGCGCGCAGCAATATCAACTCGATCCACTTTTCTTCGAGGCACTCCGCCACGAAGCACTGGTTCTTGACTGGCAACAATTACAGAAACAGAAGAACCCGAAATATGACACTCTAAGCAGCCAGCTTCTAAAAGACTTTCCCACCGCGAAAACACCACAAAAGAAAGATAATCCCGAAGTACGAACGCAGTATCTGAAAAATCAGATTGAGGTCTTTCAAAAAGCCGATAAGCTGAAAAGACCAGGTCTGGTTCGCTGGTTTTATTCTGAGTTAATCCTGGGCGAGATTCTCAAAAAGTTGGCAACGGGAGGCAGCAATGGTTTTGAAGTCGCTAAACTCATTACAAAACAACTGCCCGAACGAACGGATCTGGTAAATCAATATCAGAACATGCAGCTGGATTTTGATTTTAATCGAATTAATGAATTGCCTCGTCAATATGTGTTGGACCTTTCGCAGGAATATAAGCAGCGCGGCAACAAGAAAAAGGCAAAGCAAACGCTGACGAACTGGCTCAGCGGTCGCCAGAAAAAACTGGACGCCAACGATGCAGACGGCCGCGTCGGATTGGCCCGTGATTTTCTCGAAGTACTAGACGATAAAGCCAGCGCAGAAAAACTTCTGTTACAAGCCTGGAACTTAAATCCCAAATCGACCGAAGCAACGACTTTGCTGGGCCGCATGGGCTTCATGCTGCAAAACAACAAATGGCTCACTCCACATGAAGTCAAAGAATACCGCGACGATCCCATTCGAAAAGCCATTCGAAACGGCACTGTGATCGCAGGCATGACCCGTGCGCAGGTGAAAAAATCATTAGGCGCACCGACTCAAATTGGTCGCTGCATTTCAGGCGGAGAGATCAACGAATTGTGGATTTATGGGGAAGCAACCAATCAGAGTTTCATCATCCAGCTAGCCCGCAAGCCGCGTACAAAAGAATTAAAGGTCGTTCGCATCAAGAACGCACACATGTCACGGTCACCAATCAAGGCAGAGACAGAGCCCGTCGAATAAAGAGCGGGGAACACTTTGAGCAGATCTTCAATTCGTCTGATTTCTGTTCGAAAATCGACTCATCTTCAGAGGATTGAGTGAATCAACATTGTCAGAAATTCTCCTAGTCACTATGGTTAAGCCACCCATGATTGAACGGTGCCAACGCTGATCATTATTTCGCTTGTTGAATGGAATCACGACACAACGATGCCCCTCGCCCCTCTACAAGGATTGTAAGCAGTGACGGAAAAGGAATTGACGCCCCCTGAAAAACTGCCGCGCCTGTATCATGATTCCTCCTTCTGGGGCATGACGGTCACGCAATTCTGGGGCGCCTTCAATGATAATCTTTATAAACAACTCGTCTTACTGTTTTGCGCGCAACAGGCGTTACAGACACAATCCAGCGACAAACAGTCAATCGCCCTGGCAGTCTTTGCGCTGCCCTTCGTTTTCTTTTCCGGTCTAGGGGGCTGGTTCGCTGATCGCAACACCAAACGCACGATTGTCATCGCCTGCAAATTCGCGGAAATTGTGATTGCCCTCTTAGCGATGGCCGCGTTTTTTACCGGCTCGTTAATTCCCCTGCTCGTTGTGCTAGGGTTGCTCAGTACTCAAAGTGCCATCTTCGGACCTGCGAAATATGGCATCTTACCCGAAATGCTCCGCGATGATGATTTACCCCAAGCCAACGGCATCATTCAGATGACAACGTTTGTCGCGATTATTTTTGGAATGGCGTCCGCAGGATTCATCAAACAGGCCTTTCCGGATCAGCTCTGGAAAACCAGTTATTTCTGTATTGGAATCGCCATCATCGGAACCATTGCTTCCTTCTGGGTTCGCAGGACGGCTGTCGCACATCCCGGGCTTCCGTTTCGCTGGTCGACGCTCGGCATTAACACTGAAACGCGAACATTACTGTTAAAAGATCGGAGGCTGTTATCGGTCTTGTTGATTTCCTCTGTCTTCTGGTTTGTAGGGGGAATTATCCAGCCACTCGTGAATATCTTCGGTATCGGTCAACTCCATTTAAGTGAAAGCCGTACCAGTCTGATGGCGGCCTGTATGGGCGTTGGTATTTCACTGGGTTGCATCATTGCCGGTCGCGCTTCTCACAAACGCGTGAACTTCAAGTTAGTCACCATTGGTGCCTGGGGAATTGTAGTTTGTCTGGTCCTGATGTCGGGCATTGGCTGGTGGGTGCCCACGGATAATATAGAAAGTCTCAAACAGACCGACGCCTCGTTATGGGAATCGTTTATTCCCCGGGGTACCACCGAATGGATGGCC
>NZ_CALEMX010000314.1 GCF_937910335.1 uncultured Gimesia sp.
TATATGTTTAATTAGCCTTACCGGCTTTGGTGTGCTGAATATTTTCTTTCCTAGAATTACACCCGTCTCTTTTTGAGCCTCGTCATTATGTCCTACCTCAGAAAATGGCCACCAAGTTGATGGAACAACGCCATCCTGAACTTCAGATAAAAACCGTTTTATCCTTGGTTTTTCATACGACATATCTGGTCCCCAATAGAGACGGTTTTCATCTACCATATATTGGTGCTTATCTTTTGAATATCGCCATACAGCATTTTCGTCTGGCCATACATCTTCACCAGTTTTTGGATGCTTAATTGCGTACCAAAGCGTAGGACGCTCAAAACGTGACTTGTTACTGACGTAATTATCAGAACTCCACTCCCCCCTTGGGTCGCCATCAAGGTTTGTATACCTTTTCAGTTGTTTATCCGTTCTGGGTAATAACTTTCTTTGGAATAGGTCACTTCTTTGATATACAAGAATATGATCATGCATTGCGGCTATTCCAGGATCATCATTTGAAACGGCATATTTCTTTTGCCACACTATGTTGGCAACAAAGTTTTCCTCTCCAAAAATGATGTCACATAATTCTCTTAAGTTCGTCAATTCATTGTCATCAATCGAAATAAATATCACCCCATCTTCACGCAGCAGATTTCGGGCAAGATAAAGCCGTGGATACATCATGTTCAACCACTTCGAATGATACCGTCCTTCATTCTCACTATTGGTTGAAAACTTCTTTCCCTCAGCATCCACAAGCCCTGCATAAGCAAGGTATGTATCGAGAGATTCGCTATAGTTGTCCGGATAAATGAATTCCTTACCGGTGTTGTACGGTGGATCGATATAGATCATCTTCACCTTGCCGTAGTACGATTTTTGTAGCAGTTTGAGGACTTCGAGATTATCACCTTCAATGAAGAGGTTTTCGGTCGCATCAAAATTGACCGACTCCTCACGACACGGCTTTAGAGTCGCAAGACTGGGCTGTTGGATCAGCTTCATGCTGTCCTTCTTGCCTGGCCAATCCATACCGTATCGTTCCCGGCGACTTTCAAATACATCGCTGAATGTGCCCAGCTCCGCTTTCAGCTTCTCGAAATCGATGCCCTCAACCAGTTTTCCGGCTTCTGTTTTCGTCTCCGTGAAAACACTAGGAAACAAAGCTTTCAGTTCTGCTCGTTTCTGCTCGCCGATATCGAGCGATTCAAGATCCATTTTTTCTGGTGTTGTATTCATCGTGTCGTCTGTCATATTTCAATCCTGCCACTCTTTGGCTCTAACTTCAAATTAACTTCCATCGAATAGTGAAGAGTGTCTCTTCAAAAACCTCTTGCTGCAAGCGAGCTTCCACTCTGTCAATCAATGTATCCTTCTGATTTTCCACTTCTTTGGCGGCAGCGTCGTATTCCCGCCATGATTCGTCTCGTTTCTTGTCCAGATTCCGAATTTTCTTCTGAAGTGACAGTTTCTCAGGCAAATTGCGGGCAGAACGTGCCTGCTTTTTCAAGTCGGCAATCTGGTCATCATACTCTTTAAGACGGCTCTTGAGTGATTTTCGTTTATCGCCCGACCAGCGGTTCAACTTTTCCATCTCATCCTCGAAGAAGACAGCATTCCGTTCCGAAATATCTCCCAAGACTTCTCCTTTGAGTTTCTGGTAAGCAGATTGTAACGACTGCATGTCGATCCCGTCACATTCCTGCAATGTTGCTGGAAGATTGAACAGTCGCTTGGCCTGTTCCTGATCAAGCATTTCTCCTGCTTCGGTCTGTGCAGCCAGTAGGATATGATCTTCGGAATCGAGAGAATTAATTGTTAGTCGATTAGCAGTCAAAATACCACTCTGGCCAACCAGGGGTTCCAGAATCGAGATATTACGGGGCGTGCCTGAATAGTCGAATGTCAATTCTGATAGTGAGAGATCATTCTCCGAGGCGGTTTCTAATACTTGTTGAGCCAGCGGATGATGAATCCGGAAATGGTGCCCGATTTCATCCTGTCGTTTGAGCGTGTAACAACCCGTCGGAATCTCTTTATGATCGGAATGAGTCAATTGGAATGTCAAAGCAGGTTCAGCAAAGTCTGCGTCCTGATCCAACACAAACCGCGTCACATCCCACAAGAGAGCCTCATATCGATTGAGAGAGGCAGTGGTTTGCGCTTTGTAGATATTCAGCTTTTCAGCGACTTCTGCATCGAAGTTCTCCAACAATTTGACACGGGTATTCTTTAACCCTTCGTCAATCTGCTCACTAAGCTCTGCCTGCAATGCATCAAAGGAAGACTGAATATCAGCGGAAGTTCGGCAGGACTGATAGATTTCCATAATCCGCTTCTCAAAATCGACTCCCGATTCAATGCTGCCCAGCACTTCATCACTAGCACCGAAGACACCGTTGAAGAGTTGAAATTTCTCAGAGAGCAATTCATAAACTCGCTGATCGGCTGCATTGTTCCTGTTGAGAAAATTGACCACCACCACATCGTGTTTTTGCCCATACCGGTGGCAACGCCCAATTCGCTGTTCAATCCGTTGCGGATTCCAGGGGAGATCGAAGTTGACCACAAACGAACAGAATTGCAGGTTAATCCCTTCCGCAGCCGCTTCGGTGGCAATCATGATTTTGGCATGGTCGCGGAAGTAATCGACAATCGCTGCCCGTGTATCTGAGGTACGAGATCCAGTGACGCGATCTGTTCCTGCATAACGGGTTTTCCAGTCCGCGTAAATTTCACGACTTTTAAGATCCGTATTCGATCCATTAAACAAAACGATCTGATCGGAATAGCCATTGGAAGAGAGCAGTTCGACTAGATAGTTTTGCGTGCGACGTGATTCAGTGAAAATGACGACCTTTTCGTCACCACCTAGATCAGTCGTCATCTGAAAACCGATTTGCAAGCCCTTAAGGAGTGATTGACCTTTCGCATTCTGTGATATCTTCATTGCCAGATCGAAAAAGTGTTGCAATTCAATAATCTCTTCCTCAATTGCTTCCCGCTCGGCTTCCGAGATTGGCTCCTCAATCTCTTCTTCCGGGATGTTGAGTTCGTCACTCAGTTCATCGCAGGTTTCGAAATCCTCTTCAAGGTCTTTCCAACCTTTTTTTCGTCGGACTTTTTCTTTCAGTTGCTTTTGCAGTTTATTCCGAAGTGATTCCAAAGCGCCTGCAATGGCGAATGTGGAAGAAGCCAATAATTTGCGGAGCACCAGAGTCATCAAAGCCCGCTGGCTTGATGGGAGTGCTTGCAAATTCTCTCGTTGTAAATAATCGGAAACCATATCGTACAGGGCTTGTTCTTCCTCTGACGGAATAAACTCCTGAGTATGAGCTTTCCGTTCGGTATAGCGAATGTATTCGAGAACCTGCCGACGTAGCGTCCGTTTACAGACGTGACTGAGCCGTTCTTTCAGATCATCAAAACTGTCTCCGTGGGAGAGTCTGGCAAACTGACTGCGAAAACTTTTCAGATCACCAAAGGTGTGCTCGTCAATGAAGCTGACCAGCCCGTAGAGCTCCAGCAAGGAGTTCTGAAGCGGTGTAGCGGTTAAAAGAAGCTTTGGTGCATGAGACAACGCATCTTTCAATGCACGGGCAATTTTATTGCTCTTCTTGTAGACATTTCGGAGACGGTGAGCTTCGTCGATCACGACCAGGTCCCAATTCACAGCACTCACATATTCTGATTTATTCCGAGCGAACTGATACGAACAGAGTACGATCTCATTCAGATCAAACGGGTTCTGTTTCCCTTTTTTGATTGTTTTATTGAAGGAAGCCGATTCAAGAACCTGAGAGGGTAGATAAAACTTGTCCTGCAATTCCTGATGCCATTGTTTCCGCAAGCTGGAAGGCAAAATGATCAGGATTTTCCGTTTTCCTTCAGCCCATTTCTGTGAGAGAACAATCCCCGCTTCGATGGTTTTGCCAAGTCCGACTTCATCCGCCAGAATGGCACCATTGGAGAGGGGGGAGCGAAACGCAAACAGGGCGGCATCGACCTGATGGGGATTCAGATCAACCTGAGAATCCAACAATGCAGCGGTAAACCGCTCGACACTGTTGGAAGGACAGCGTCTCATCAGTTCGTTTGCATAATACTTCGCATGATATGCAGTAATCATTGTTGTTCGCACAAATATTGTCGTATTTCATAGTTTCGCTCTACCAAGAGAGTTCTCAACCCTCGCAGTATACTTAATAACACCGATTTCATCTATTAAGTGCAAGTGCTTTCGTTATGAAAACTCCACGTTTTTTAACACGAGGTAACATTTAAACTATGTTCAGCCAATTTCAGGCACAATGGTAACATTAACCACGCTCCTCTGAGGTTTGTAAAGTGGCAAGTAAACTGACCGGTCGTTTATTTCGTGATGGTCACGATTCGTGTGCGAACTCCCGTTTTGCGGAAGGCTTCGGCGTTGTTGAAAGCATCTTCGGGAAGTTGTTCGGATTCACCACCGACTTCATCGAGCCAATTGCGGAACTCTGTTGCCTGGTTGTCATTGCGAAAGAAGGGGCCTTCGCTCATGATGGCGACCAGTTTGCCATTAGGAGCAAGCAGGCTGAAAGCATGGAGAACATGTTCGATGTCTGCCCCTTTTTCAAATGGCGGATTCATGATGATGTGATTGTATTCGCCCTGATGCTCCAGAAAGTCTGCTCGTTTGACCGAATGCCCTTTGGCTTCAAGAACGTCGAACAGGGTACCATTGCGTTCGATTGCAGTGATTTCATTTTCAGGATGATGCAAGCGGATCATATCGAGGATATCCCCTTTGCCGGCTGAAGGTTCGAGAATACGATCTCCTTCTTGAATCTCTGCCAATTCGAGCATTCTGGAAATGATCGGCTTTGGTGTAGGGAAGAAACCGTCTAGCTTTTTACCGACGATAGCTTGCTCTGCTTTCAAGACGGGATCATCTTCCTGTCTCTTTTGCAGATGGGGAACCAGTTCCCGCAAAGCCATGCGAAGTTCTGGGAGTGTGTGGATATTGGCTGCGTGGAGTCGTTTGTAGTCGTCGAGTGTAGATTCAAGCCATTGGACATCGATGCCTGTCTCTTTACAGCGAGTGCAGAATTCAGCGAATTCTTTGATTTCGTATTCTTCTTTAAACTGAATGAAATCAGCTTCCAGTGAAATCTGTTTTTGTATTTTATTGGCTCGTTGCATGACACCTTTACGATGGAGTGCTTTCTGGATCACCGCTTCGAGATTTTGTTTGTAGATGTTGGGGTACGGATATTCTGCGAAGTCAGCATCATTGAGGTTTATTGGTCGGTTATCGAGTTCTTCAACAGCATTGTGGCGATCCCAGACACCGAGTTCTCCTTTTTCTTTGAGGAGTAATTCATTACGGCTTCGCTTGGCTCGTCGAAGAACATCAATGAGCGTTTGCAACTGTGTCTTTGCTCGAATGCCATCGAGATAGATTACTTCTCCTGAAGTAAGATCAGTAGCCAGGCTTCGCATTGTTCCCGCAAAGGCGATATCGACATAAGCCCGACCACGAATGCCGGCTGCCATTTCTGAACGTCGAACTGTGTTTGTTTGCCGATCCTGATGCAATGATTCGTTAGCACATTGTTCAAGATCATCTGCTAATTGCAGGAGTCGTTCACTGGCAGATTCAATCTTACGGGTTTTGCGATCTTCTAATTCATCAGTTCGATCTGCATTGCCTTGCAGGAGTGACTGGAACTTTTCTGCGGAGTCTTCATTCTTGAATTGGAATCCTGCATCATCCTTTCTGAAACTTGACCACCAACCCCCGAGTTGTTTTGCTTTGATTTTTAAATCATTGAATGTGGTTCGATCGACACGTTCGCCTAACTGGCAAATCCAGAGAGGGATTTCCTGACGGGTGTGATAACCTTCTTTGATCGTGATTTGCAAACCTTCAATATCGCCATTGAATTGTTCGACAGTTGCTGTTTTCTTGTTGGAACGTTGTAAGCGTGTCTGTTCTGCTCGGAGACGATCATACTGAATCAATTGCTCTTGGCTTAGTTGACTTTCTCCCTTCCGTTCAACGAAGTACCGAAATTCCCGAAATGTCTCTGGATTGGTAAGTGATTTCTCAACTTGGGCTGATTCTTCATTTCGTTTTGTGATCTGCTCCTGAATCTGTTCATCGGTGATTGATTCGACAACTTTGATGATAGCATCTTCGTAGGTTTCACCGGAGAAGGGTTGATACGTCACACTGTTTTTGAGCGTGTAAGCCAACATCATCGAACGGATGACAGATTCGGCATTCTGTTGCTTTGTATTTCGTTTTGCATCGAGGCTACCGAATCGGCATGCAAGGATTCTCAATTCTTTAGCGTTCTTCTCTGCGAGAAGTTGCTGTATGAACGCTCCTCTACTGGAGTTAAGATGTGCGAATTCTGCTTGAAGAACAGATACAGATATATCACCGGATTCGACGCGTTGTAGAAACGCCTGGAAGTCATTTAGAGTATAGGACCGGTGATTGTCTGTGAGTGATTTCACACCTTTGCTGTGGGAATCAGGAACAAAGACATCAGCGGATTTCTTGTTCGATGATGAAACGCGGTCTGCTTCGCTCCATTCCTTTTCTTGGGGAGTATTTTGATCATTTGCTTTCTCAATGACATCTGAAAGTGGAATCAAGTCTTCGTCGGAAGCTGGCTCCAATGCAGGATAGATACTACCAATAGCGAACCATATTCCTTCAGTCCCCTCTCGGAAAGCTACTCCGACTTCACGGTTTGCATGTGAGAGGCCGACCACCTTGCCGATTTTTTGTTTATCTTTACTGAAGAATGCTTCAACTGTGTCACCCCGTTTGACGGTAAAGCGATGTTCGCCCCCATCCCCGTTGCTGCCAACACGGTCTACTGTGAGCGCATCACGACCCTCTTCTGGTTCTGGCCACTCATAGAAGGGCAATCCAGAAAAGTTGTTTTGACGATCTGGACGGAGATAGAGCGGACGCTGAAACAGAAAACTCGGCTCACCAAAGTCTGTTTCAATCACAGAAACATTGCCAGCTTTCTCCAATGCAACCAAAGCATGATTGACCGGGTTGGCAAGTGGGTCAGCAGAGTCGATTTCAGAAAATCCCATGTCGTTACGAATATCACTCAGTTTCACAGAAACGACATTCGCTGAGAGATATTCAAGAATGCGATGTTTGAGTTGTACAAGTTTTTCATCATCAACATTCTCAGTAACTACCCTCTCTTCTTCACTTACATCCGGCTCTACAAACCCGAAGAGACTATCTTCAAAATGCTTAAGCATCTCCTTGCGAGCCACTTGTTGTGCCTCGTTACCACCATTATCAATCGGCTTTTGAAAGAATTGCTTTGCTCGACTTTCAAACTGATTGATACAGGCTTCGCGTGAATCATATTCTGACCAGGGAATCGCAGTCCCCTGCGTGTCGCCACAATGGTAGGAAAGAGTGATTCGTATTGCATAGCCTCCATCTGGTAATGGGGCCACCTCATATTCAGCGGTTGCTTTCCCATTATCTGCTTGCAGTTTCCTCAAACCTTCACTATTTTTTTGAGCGGGGTCGCGGACTATTTTTACCCACTCCTCATGCTCGTTGATTCGACCTTCCGTGTTGTTGGCAAGTAAACTTGTAACCGGTTCCTCAATTGAAACCTCTTCTGGTTCACTCTGCTTAACATATTTTTCTGTTGGTTCATGCTCTGAATCAATTATGTTGTCTGCGACAGCTTCTTCGATGGATTCCGAATGCCCATTCCGCAATGCCCAGCTAAAATCTTCTCGAATCTCATCAAGCACATCACGCAGAACTCGTACCTCTTGCGATAACTCCTCAACGGTTTGTTGAAGTTCATCAATTGATTCGCCAAAGGGGGTATGATCATTCTTTTCATTCACAGGAGAAGCAGATTGCCAGAGAAACTTTATATCTGCAAGCAGGAACATCAATCATGTGACAGGCTGGTCATTTTTGCATAACCGAAAGAATCAGGTACCTTTTCAGGGAATAGTTTCCACCACGAACGGTTTCTTCCATTGATCCATTTCCCAGTATTATATTTCCGCATCCAACTGTTGACATAAAAGGGATCGAGTTGGAGAAACCAGGCTATGTCCGTGTAATGAACTTCTTCCCCATTGGCTGCTGACAGAAAATCATCTATCAGGCGATTTCGTTCATTAGTATCAATGTGGGTTGGAAAAGTTTTCATTGGTAACAAAGATTGCCTGCAATCCTTGAATCCGTCAAACCAGACTGAAAGATCGTGTGATCTGATTTTGGACGATCTTTACCGGTTGCGCATACCGCCTGCGGGACTGTTCACGCACCAATCCTGAACGGTCAATAGCATTCACTTCTGGTTTGATAGTCTCCATTGTGAAGGCAGGTCGACTCATGCCATCAATCATAAGTCGGATGCAAGCACGGTATTTGGGGAGTGCAATCAAATCTGCTGAATTGACATGGCCAGTCAATTGTTCAGCTAAGATATCTGCATCATTCGGGCCAACAGCAAAGACAAGTAAGCTGCCAACGTTTCCGAAAACAGCCTGCAATGTCTGCGGTTCAACCTGATCGAGAAACTGTGTCGCCAGGCAAAGCCCCAGTTTGTACTTGCGGGCTTCGGAGAGAAACGCAGAAAAACTTGATGTCGCTACGTTCTGAAACTCATCGACGTAGAGATAGAATGGTCTACGTTCCTGCTCTGGAATTGCGGCCCTGGTCATTGTTGCCAGTTGCAGTTGTGTGACAAACAGCGAACCAAGAAATGACGACGTTCGTTCCCCTAACTTTCCCTTTGACAGATTGAAAATAATGATTTTTCCGCTGTCCATAGCTGCCCGGAAATCAATGCGATTTCTTGGTTGTGAGACCATATTACGGATCACCGAATTCGTGAGCAGTTGACGCAATTTGTTCTCAACCGAGGCAAACGGGTCTTCCCCTTTGAGCGAACGCAATCTGGGAAACGTCGTCATCCACCAGTTACGCACGACCGGGTCAGACACACGGCAAAGAACCTGTCTACGGAAGCCATCATCCACATCGAACATGCGTAACATATCGAGGATGGTTGAATCCCCTGCCAGCATCAAAGCCAGAACCGTGTTCCAAAGGATATCTTCCAGTCGAGGTGTGTGGGTTCCGGTCCCAAAAACCTTTCGAAAAGTACTCACCACACCATCACAAGCGACATCAACCATTGAGGGGTCAACATCGAACGGGTTGAACCCAACTGAATAGTCTAAATCGCTCGGGTCGACCAAAATCACATCGTTGGTACGATTACGTGGTACTGCTGCCAGTACTGCATCCGCCAGATCACCATGCGGATCGACAAGAGCAAGACCGTTCCCCGCTCCCATGTCAGAAAGTATCGCATTTAGTAATACCGTACTCTTCCCATTTCCAGTCTTGCCCACAATGAAAAAGTGATGAAACCTGTCTTCGGTCTGAATTCCGAATCGTTCATTCCGCTCCTGAAACGCAACCCGTCCCAGCTCACAAATCCCGGAACCAGATAATCCCTTTTTCTTGAGGGGTAATTCCACTGGCGGTTCCAACCGCCTTGAGTGCGTTGCCTGCAAAGAAACGTCTCGTACCGAACTCGTTGGTAGATGCCACATCGTTGCCAATTCCTCGTCAGAAAGCAGAAAACCACGACGCTTTGATCGTGGTTCGTATTTGATGATTGACGAAGATTGAAAGACCCCTAATCGCGGTTCCGTGAATTTATTCAACACCGCAGCCAACTCTTGAAGTTTACGAATGGCAGTCTGTTTCTGATCCATTGGTGCATTCACAATCAGATTCAACTGTACTTCAAAGAGATGTTGCCCCAGTTTGACCGATGATGCCTGCAAGTCTTTTTCATTATCATGCATTCGGGATGATGTCTTGTTGAGTTCATCATCCGACGCAAACCGTTCCTCACTCTTCCAAACAAAGAGGCGAACAAAGAAAGCTGCCAAAAACCGTTCCCAACACTTGGGGCTACTGGCTGCGATAGCATATTTTCGAGCAATACTCCGATGCTTACGAAAGAAAGGGCATGCCAATCGTTCGACTGCGATTTGTGCCTCTTTATATCGGTGAGAATTGGCCGGATTTACAATCAATTCGATCTTAGCTTGCACATCACTGCTGTCTGGGCCAACGGCCTGTAAGACACCCCCAATCGGATCATCCACTTCTTCATGGATCACGTCTTCAAACTGCTGATAGCGTAGAATCGGAAACAAGTCGGGTCGTAGATGCAACGACATCGACCATGCTGCATCTCCTACTGGACAATCAAGTACATCCTCTTCCAGAAGGTCAATGGTGCAATCTGGATACTTAGCATGAAATTGCCGTTGAATCAGCCCATGTAATTGACCGGGAAACCGACAATACAATCCGACTTGCTGCTCATGATGCCCGACCAGAAACGAAACGGGCTGTTTCGCTGACGAAGCGTGATGAATGGCCGCCAGTATCGACCGCATGTGTCGCGGCCCTCGTTCATTCGTCGGTGTGTCAGTTATGGAAATAAGCATTGGAGTGACAGCGTAACACAAAGTACCCGCTTTTGAACTTGCATGTTTCATCGGCGGGCTTTGCCCCGTTGTGGCTTGCATTTTGCTCGGGGATGTCTGACCAGTCCTAAGTGGAGTGGCGAGCGTTAGGCTCTACACCATCAGAACAACGAGCCTGCCAACAGGGATAGCACGCTATCACACCATAGCCGGACTTTCCAGCAATGTAGGATCGATCTGATACTGCCGAGACTGTGAACGTAAAAGGGGAATGTTTCTATTTTCTGGGGAATGAAAGTAAGGAAGAAAAAATGCATCAGGATGTGCGAGGTAATCATCCAGCAGGACAATGTAAAATGGTGAGAACGATTTATCGGAAACCATCAATTGCTTGCTAACATCGACAATATGCCGCAAACGATTTGGCGATCCAGTAATGGGAAAAAGGACACGATACGGCTGAGGAGAAGTTACCATATCCATCAAATACCGTTGCATCTTACTTAGAATACTATCTGCACTTTTGTAGGAGAGAACAGACTCGGTACTATTATCAAGTTCGACACAATAGGTGAACGATGTTCCGTTCGGCATTTGAAGATTGAATCGAGCATCAGGGAAAAGGGGGCGTTCACCACAATCGATGCGGAACGTGTTCTCCGGGTGGAAATCAACAACTTTGATTCCACGATGATGTGCAGCAATATAAGTCTGTACGATGAACTGTGATAATGCCTGCTGATGCCGATGGCGACCGGTGTTCATTTCGTAAAAGAATCGTTTAGTGGGCGGTTTTATCTCATCGTCCTGCATGATAGTGCGATAGCCTGCCAAGGTCAGCTTGTAATAGAGCCGGGCACCACCTAGTCCAGTCGTGGCATAGCGCCACGAATGCAACTGGCCAGCGGCGGTCAAATCTTTCATTCGCTCCTGTACCCGCCTCAATCCGGTAAAGGGTTGTAACCATGTCTGGCTCAGATTCAGAAGTTCTTCAGCGGTCAATGGACAGCGTGTCAAAGCAACCATAATGTCGTCATCGCGAGTTGTTTTCTGCCAACGGATTTTTGATACTGATTTGATTGTCATACGCTGAAGAGAAGCGTACCATCTCCCCCTTTTAGTTGCTCATACTTTCTCTTGCATGACACAGAAAAACAGTGGCTACATCGATGTCGATTCACTCCAGAAAGAACTGGTCGCAGGTGGAAATGCCGTCGAACGCATCGCACAATTCTACAGTATTGATCTCCCTGAACTTCACAAAACTCAAAACGAAACCCGAATGGCTTGCATCTTTGCCTGTGGC
>NZ_CALEMX010000315.1 GCF_937910335.1 uncultured Gimesia sp.
GTTCCAGGTGGCGGTTCCGGCGGCCCCCCTCCTCCGATAGGATTACCACCGCCGGTCGACGGCGAAACACCACTTCCGCAGCCCCAGAGCACGGTGAGTGATACCATTGAAGTTCCCCTCTTTGGAGAATTGAGCAAAAGCCGGTTGGGTATGCCGGCTTTTACTTTTTTAATCGGCCTGGTCGATGGCTTTAACCCCTGCGCCATGTGGGTTCTACTCTTTCTTCTATCCGTGTTGGTCAATCTGCGCAGCCGCACAAAAATCGTGGCCGTGGCGGGCACGTTCGTCTTAATAAGTGGCTTGGCATATTTTGCATTTATGGCAGCCTGGCTGAATGTGTTCCTGTTTATCGGCTACCTGCCAAAAGTCCAGTTGACATTGGGAATCTTTGCCTCGGTAATTGGTCTGATTCACATCAAAGACTTCTTCGCGTTCAAAAAAGGAATTTCACTTTCGATTCCGGAATGGGCCAAGCCGGGACTCTATGCCAGAGTCCGCAAGATCGTGATGGCGGAAAACCTGACGGGAGCCATTATTGGTGCGTCTATTCTTGCAGTTCTAGTGAATATCATCGAACTGCTCTGCACCGCCGGCTTACCCGCTTTGTACACAGAAGTACTTTCCATGCAAAACTACCCCCCCTGGAAATCGTATGCCTACCTGGGGCTCTATATCCTCGCCTACATGCTCGACGATGCCATTATGGTTACAATCGTCGTTGTCACCCTCGGTAAACGTAAACTGCAGGAAAACGAAGGACGCTGGCTCAAACTCTTCAGCGGAATAGTCATCCTCATCCTGGGTCTCGTTCTGATCTTCAAACCATCATTACTACTTTGAGCATGTCCCCTGGCTTACTCGCACTGGAATTACCCGCGCATCCCGGCGATACGACCTCGCTAAACCCGAATCGAAATCGGTCTTCCGGTCACTTTCCACGTAAGTTTTCAATACCCCTCTGGACTCTTGGGCGCACCAATGGTAATTGCAGCCAGCCCCAGCCTCGAGCGACATTCATCGAGTATCGTTTTCGTAGCGCTGGCGCCGCAGCGCGTCACACCCAACGCGCGGACCGCCAGTAATGCATCAAGATCTCGCACGCCTCCCGCGGCTTTCACTTGAACGGCTTCCGCAGAATGCGCCCGCATCAGTTTGAGATCCTCATGCGTGGCACCTCCGGTCCCATAGCCGGTGGATGTCTTCACCCAGTCGGCACCCACTTCGCTGCAGATTTCACACAAACGAATTTTCTGGTCATCATTCAGATAACAATTTTCGAAGATGACTTTCACTTTTTGGCCCGCTTCATGCGCTACGTCGACGACTGCCTTTATATCCCCGCGAACATAATCCCAGTCACCACTCAGCACCTTGGAAATATTGACCACCATATCGAGCTCTTCGCAACCATCGACAATCGCACGCTTCGCCTCGGCTTGTTTGATGGCCCTTGTATGGCCTCCATGTGGAAAACCAATTGTACTCGAGGCCTTGACCGTACTGCCTGAAAGACGTTCCGCACATGGTTTCAGGTAGTAAGGTAATATACAAACACTGGCCACATTATAGGCTAAAGCAAGTTCGATTCCGGACTCAAGATCACTCACCGTCAATGTCGGATTCAACAGAGAATGATCGATCATTTTTGAAATATCCTGATATACAAAATCCATTAGTTTTTCCTGCCTTAGTACTTAATTGAACTGCCCAGCGAATGTGAAATAATAAATACAGTTTATAAACCAGAATAATACATTGATGATCAGTTCCAAATACTCACAATGCAAACTAACATATTTGAGAGCATGATTCGAGTGCATCCACGCGGCACTCAATCTCTGACATCAAAGAAACAGTATCCTCAGTCTTTAGCCAACCAAGAGAACACCCATGATGAAACAATTCATAACAACCTTGCTGGCCTGCCTGTTAACGAGTATGGCATCGGCAGACGAAAATAAAAATGCCAACGGAAAAAAATCGCAGCACCCCAACATTGTCGTGATCCTCGCCGATGATCAGGGATGGGGAGACGTAAGTCATAACGGCAATACCAATTTGAAAACACCAAACATTGATTCACTGGTCAAAGAGGGAGTCCGCTTTAATCGTTTCTATGTCGGGGCAGTCTGTGCTCCCACACGGGCCGCATTCTTAACCGGACGATACCACGCACGCACGGGAACCACCGGCGTCTCTACCGGACAGGAAAGATTGAATTCCGATGAATACACGATCGCCCAGGTTTTCAAGTCGGCCGGTTACGCGACCGGCGCGTTTGGGAAATGGCATAACGGCACACAGTACCCCAACCACCCCAACGCAAGAGGATTTCAAGAATACTACGGCTTCACTTCCGGACATTGGGGCCACTACTTCAGCCCCATGCTCGATCACAATGGCACCTTCGTCAAAGGCAACGGTTACATCACCGACGACCTCACAGATAAAGCGATCTCATTTATCGAAAAACAAACGCAAAGCGGCAAACCATTTTTTACTTACATCCCCTATTGCACACCCCACTCACCGATGCAGGTACCCGACCGTTTCTGGGATCGCTTCTCTGATAAAAAACTGGAGATGCATCATCGTGATCCCCAGAAAGAAAAATCGGATCACCTCCGCGCAGCTTTGGCTATGTGCGAGAATGTCGACTGGAACGTAGGACGTGTACTCAAAAAACTGAAGAAACTGGGAATCGCCGAAAACACCATCGTCATTTACTTCTCTGACAACGGCCCTAATGGCTTCCGTTGGAATGGTGACATGAAAGGTCGAAAGGGCTCTCTGGATGAAGGCGGCGTTCGCTCACCTTTTGTCATCCGCTGGCCGGGACATCTACCCGCCGGACATCAGGTCGACAAAATCGCCGGGGCAATTGACCTCTTGCCAACACTCACAGATTTAGCCGGCATTCCTCGACCCGAACCGAAACCCATCGATGGAGTCAGTCTCAAACCACTCATGATGAACCAGGGCGACGCCTGGCATGAGCGCATGATTTTTTCCAGCTTACGTCAACGCGTCAGTCTCCGTACCGAGCAATACCGATTATCAGACAAAGGCCAGCTCTTTGACATGCTCAAAGATCCCGGCCAGAGAAAAGACATCGCAAAACAGAAGCCAAAGGTGACCGCCAAATTGAAAAAGGCCACATCTGACTGGAAAACCTCGGTCTGGCCCAATGGGTATCCTGATGACCCTCGTCCGTTTTTAATCGGATACGGAGGCTGCCACACCACACAGTTACCAGTTCGGGATGCGAAATCTTATGGGAAAATCAAACGCTCCTCCCGGCACCCGAATTGCTCTTACTTTTTCAACTGGACCAACACAGAAGATCGTATCACCTGGAATGCAGAAGTAGTCGAGGCCGGAGACTATGAAGCGATTCTTTACTATACCTGCCCGCAAGCGGATCTCGGGGCCACCGTTGAATTAAGTTTCAACGGAAGTCAAATTCAAGGCAAGGTCACCGAAGCACACGATCCCCCCTTGCAAGGCGAAGCACAAGACCGCGCCGTCCGCTCGGAATCGTTCGTCAAAGATTTCAGGCCCATGTCACTCGGAAAAATCACGTTAGCAAAAGGCAACGGCCAGCTCACTCTACATGCCCTGGATGTCCCCGGCAGTCAGGTTATGGATTTCCGCCTGCTAATACTCAATCGAATAAAATAATGGTGTTGATTTTTGAACCAGGTCGATTCTCACATCTAGTTCCACCCAAACGAGTACGCTGAAAATGAATAACATGGTTTTGAAATTAGTCACACTGATCGCACAATGGAAATCGCCCCTGCCCGCCAAACCAGATCAAAGTCTCTTTTCTGCAGAGAGAACGGAATAGGTCACACTGACTATTTATTCTTTCCACGGAAAGATCTGCTTCCAGTCTTTCTTCATATTCACAATGATCCAGCCATTCGCCTTCGCGACATCGAGGGCTTTGTCCAGCTTACCAATGTGGCTCTTGCGGTCATAGGCGTACTCACGAACGGCATCGGTATGATGCACGAAGAGCCCTAAGCGCTTCCCTGAACCGGACGTCGTGTATTCAACCATTTGCATATCAGAATCGGAATTGCCAAACGCCAGAATCGGTCGGCGACCGATATGCTTCTGAATCCCAACCGGCTTTCCCGCCTTATCATCAATGAAGTCGATCTTAGGCATCCGAATCAGAGCCGGTTTACCATCTTTGATCTGATATTCAAGCACGACGCTGGAACCAACAACCTGCTCCGTCGGTATCCCGTACGCTTTTTCAGTAATCGGACGCATGAACGCGATTCCGCCACCCGAGACGATAAAGGTTTTGAATCCGTTTGACCGTAAGAAGCCAAGTAATTCCAACTGGGGCTGATAAACACATTCAGCATAGGGACGCTTAAATCGTGGCTGTTGTGTGTTTCTCAACCAATTGCCAGCTTGCTCTGAAAACTCAGTAGAACTCATCCCGGAATGTGTCGCCATCATTATTTCCATTACGCCTTTCATTCCCGAAGCACTCAGTGTTTTCATGTCATCCTCCAACACAGCTTTGAAAGGCTGTTTGGTTTTCCACTCCGGATGCAGTGGCGCAAGCTCCTTTACACGATCAAAGGCAAAGAGCATCTGAGTATACATCGGATACTCAACCCACAGAGTGCCATCATTGTCGAACGTTGCAATGCGCTCGGACGGCTTAACATAGTCATTGCCGTCTTTATCCGTGACTGCAGTTACAAATGCGATGATCGCTGTTTTAGTTGCACCCTCATTCCACGAAGGAAGCGGGTCTTGTCCGTATCCTGAGGAACTCAAACAGAGAGTGACTAATCCAATACAAAAGAGGGAGAAGGCTCGAAGATAATGCAGGCTAAAGACAGATCCTGGAGTAGTAACATCATTCATTTTTATCTCTCATACTCATTTGTGTAGACATAAAAAAAGTGTGTAAACATAAAAAAAAGCGGGCGTGCTGTAACACGCCCGCTGAATCATTTTAGATTACTTTGCGTGTGCAGATTGAACCTCTGCCAGTTTTTTCTTCACTGCTTCGAGATTGAAACTGGCACCATCCTGCATCGGCGGAAATTCTATGGCTGTCTTTGCCAACTTGGCAACTTCTTCCTGCACTAAAATAAATCGCCAGAACTCATACGCCCACCAGTTGTAAGCATTCAACGATTGTCCAATGGTTGTCCGTTCAAAAGGATCGAGACGCAGATTAACGATCCCGGGCCAGCCAGCTTGTACTTTCGGTCCAAACCAGCCATCAGGTTGAATCAGAAATGTGTACTTATAGTTGCCAACACGGGCTGCTCCCAAGGTACTCTCTGCAAAGTACCAGAGTTCGTTCCGGGCAGACTTGGAACCTCGTGTCAGCATTTCCGTCTGGTCATATCCATCCAGATGCACTTTATACATCTTTCCGTTGAGCTCTTTGCCTTTCTTGAGCTCTTCAATAATGTTTGGATTACCAGCCGCTGCTACGAAGGTGGGAAACCAGTCCATCCCTGAAGTCACACCGTTAATCACCCGGTTTGGACGCACTGCACCTGGCCAACGCAAAACCATAGGAACCCGAAATCCCCCTTCTTGTACCATACCCTTCGCACCTGCAAAAGGAGTTTGCCCGCCATCAGGCCAGGTGAAATTTTCGGTTCCATTGTCAGTAGTCACTCCGATAATGGTATTGTCGGTAATACCCAATTTCTCAAGATGAGCCATCACAGCACCTACGATATCATCAAACTGAGCCATGCCGGCTTCTTCTATCGTCCATTCATTTTCAGAATTCCGCATGCCCTCATACTTGTCATTGAGATGCGTAACGACATGCATCCGAGTCGGGTTAAGCCATACAAAAAATGGCTTGCCATCCGCATGAGCTCGATCGATGAAATCAATCGTCAACTTTAAGATTTCGTCATCGATATCCTCCATGTTATGTTTGATGCCTTTGATTGGATGCGGAGGCAACGGCCCCGCGTCGACAATTTTCTGTTTGCCAACTTTACCCCAGCGCGGTTCGACGGTGGCGTCATCCACGTCTGTCGCCCAGGTATGCAACAGATTGCGAGGACCGTATTTATCTTTAAGTTTCTGAGGGTATCCTGGATGAAAAGGATCTTCCATCGCATCCAGGTGGTACAAATATCCAAAAAATTCGTCGAAACCATGCACCGTTGGCAAATATTCGTTTCGGTCTCCCAGATGATTTTTTCCAAATTGACCTGTAGCGTATCCCATATCTTTGAGGACCGTCGCAATCGTCGGCGCTTTGTCAGGCATCCCAATCTTCGCGCCGGCCTGACCAACGGTCGTCAATCCCGTGCGGATCGGCAGTTGACCAGTAATAAAGTTAGCGCGACCAGCCGTACAACTTGCTTCGGCATAATAATCTGTAAAAATCACTCCCTCACGGGCGAGTTTATCAATATGCGGCGTTCGACCAGCCATCATGCCCCGGTGATAGGCACCAATATTCCACATGCCAATATCATCACCCATAATCATAATGATATTGGGTTTCCTGGCCTTCGATTGCGTCGCTACAGTTGATGCCAGTACGGCGGGGTTAGTTACCTGAGCCAAAGTTTCTGAAGTGACTGGTTGTGGTAATTCAGGTTTTGCTTCAACTGCAGGGTTGTCAGCACGTCCCTCCAGATTCCAATCCAATGCTGAAGACAGATATCCAAGCACTGCTCCGACAGCTAAAGTAAAAAGAATGGATTTTTTTGGCATTTGAAATCGCTCCGTAAATTAATTAAGAAATGAATTGTTCAACTCGTACGAATTTTCAGGCCCAAAAAACGCGGATAAACTGGTTCAGCCGTGTGTTAACTCACCTCAACAACATAGCAGATCGTGATATAAATAAATCAGGAATGAAGAGCATTTTCATTAATTGAGAATTTGATTAATCCAATAAATTCAAACTTACATTGAGATATGATATTCAGTGACTTTAGATCTGTCCTGATTCCCATTAATAATTGATAGTAGAATCCAGCCTTTTTCCAAGTAGCTTATTTATAAATAAACCAAATCGGGTGACCGATTCGGCAGGAGGTTTTCCACTACCGAACCGGCACCACAGTTTCAGAGAATCATCTGTTGAAAGGATCAGGGAGTAGGCGGTGTATCTTCTTTCGACTCTTTAGGCTCTTCCATCCTGATCAGCAACCACTGTTGAGTTTCACCATTTTCGAAATGTACCAAAGCAGGCGCGTCATCTTTCGTTAAATTGGAAAGACCCGTTTCCATAATCGGCCACTTTTTACCTTCAATAGTCCAGGCAACCCGCTGGCTTTTTTCATCCACCATTCCCTCGACCGGTTGATTTTTATTCGTTGCCGTATTGGAAAACGTTCCAGAAATGATCCCTTGCTTGTTGACAGCCAACTGCACAAACATGGTCGGGGGTGGTCCGGAATCTTCACCGTCCTTTGTGATGGAAAATACTCCCAGTGACATCCACTCAGACGATTCGTCCACTTCAGGTGCACTCTCGGCAAGCGTTTGTGCCTGCTCCGCATACTCTTCGGTGGTCGCTACCGCTTCATCCCCATAATAAACCTGATCGCCCTGATAATAAATGTTTTCGCCATAGTCATACTCATAGGCTGTCGTGTTAGTTCCATACCCTGCGAACCAACCTGTCATTAAGCCCCAGGTTGCCCAGCGATAGGGACGATTCCAACGGTATCGAGCCCAACTGGGATGATCTTTCCAAAAATCGTAACGAGGATGATGGTCGCGAAACTGATTACGCGCTTCGTTACGACGATCGGTACGTTGCGTTTGCCGCTCGCCACGATTCTCAATTCGATCAGGGCGATTGCCTGCAGGTCGATTCTCCCGACGATCACTGCGATTACCAGCCCGGTCGCTTTGATTCCCAGCACGATTCTCCGTTCGATTGCTTCGATTTTCCGATCGATTGCCCGTTCGATCAGATAGGTTAGCAGCACGATCGGCTCCGGGGCGTTGACCTGCTTCATTATTTCGCAAAAAGTCACCCGCTGCCCCACCACCAGCAGCAGGTCTGTTACCAGCACCCGATCCAGGTCGACCGCCTGAGGAGTTTGGAATATTCAAAAAGTTACTTAATTGTGATTGTGAAGGTCGGCTACCCGCATTCGGTCGCGATCCTGTTCCGGGTCGCGTTCCCGCACCTGGACGCGATCCACTCGGGCGCGAAGGAGGTGATGACGGACGAGTGCTCGGACGACTGGTATTCGGGCGGCTTGTACTGGGACGATTGAAGTTTGAGTTACCCGAACTGGGACGGCTCATCGAGGGAGCACGACTCGGCGCAGGTCGTGAATAGCCGCCACCGCCACCGCCGCGACCGCCACCGCTGAATCCGCCACCACCTCCACGGCCTCCTCCGCCGCCTCGACCACCGCGACCGTAA
>NZ_CALEMX010000316.1 GCF_937910335.1 uncultured Gimesia sp.
GACATCTCGGTAATGAAAACCAGGGTCAGGGGAATATCCGGACAGACTGCTAGGTGAAACAACACTCAAGCTTCATAAATTAGCAGTGCTGGTGTACTTGACTGAAGAATTAATCAATGACAACGGGATGGCGCTTGAATCTTACGTCAACAAAAAAGTGACAGAAGAAATGGAGTTTGTACTAGGTGAATCTATCTTTAATGGAAACGGTGTCAGTAAGCCGTTAGGGATTATGCAATCAACGGCTAGAGTGTCTGTTCCGAAAGAAGCCGGTCAGGCAGCCAATACGATTCTGGCTGAAAATATTCTGAACATGTGGAGTCGAATGAAGGCGTCCTCAAGAATGAATGCAGCCTGGTTTATTAATCAGGATACCGAACCTCAACTTCATCAGATGAGCCTGGGAGTTTCAACTGCAGGCGGACAATTAGTCTATATGCCACCTTCTGGTTTGTCTGACAACTCCTATGCAACGTTAATGGGACGTCCCGTAATACCAACAGAGTTTAACGAAACTCTGGGAACCGAGGGAGATATCATGTTAGCCAGTCTGGATGATTATATCACCATCAGTAAAGGGGGAATCGAGCAGGCTGAGTCAATGCATGTAGAGTTCCTCACAGACCAGTTGGCTTTACGCTTCATCATGCGAATTGATGGAAAACCCTGGGAGACTCAACCATTAACCCCTTACAAAGGTACTGCTACTCAATCCAGTTTTGTCACTCTGGCAACACGTGCTTAGTGACATGTAGAAGTAAATCAAAATTCCCATTTCAAAAATCGAAATCGAGAAGGATCTCATTCAATGTTTAATAAAGAATTCCTGGAAAGTCACGATATTATTCCCGCCTTCATGCCAGTTGACTTGGCAACTGCTACCAATACTGGAGACCGGGTTAATCTGAAAAATTATGATCGTTGTCTCTTTATCTTATTGGCCTCCATTGGAACGGCGGGAGATGACCCTGTGGTCTCTGCATTGCAGCACGATGCCGCAACTTCTGGCAATTCTAAGGCTCTGAATTTCACTCGCATTCGGCATAAAGTAGGTGCGACTGATATCAATGCCATTGGTCAATTTTCTCTCATCGAACAAACGGAAGCAGCAAGTTTCGACACTGCATCCATTGATGGTGCAGAAAATGAGGCCCTGGTCGCAATTGAAGTCCTGACAGATGATTTAGACTCTGATAACGGTTTCACTTTTGTTTCATTTAACGTGGCAGACGTTGGGGCAAACTCACAGCTCGGAGCAGGATTTTACATTCTGCAGGGAGCTGGTTACGTCAATGAAATTAAACAGTCTGCTATCGCATGACGCCTCTTTTCTTCAGTCAGGAAAAATTTCTGGGAACTACTACAGATGAATCAGAGATTAAAACAATCAGTCAAAACATCTCAAATCGAATCCTTGGCAGAACGGATTTTTATTCAAATGTGTGTCACCACACATCAAGGATTTGATGAATCACACTATGTAAGAAGAGCCTACAAATTAGCCAAATCCTTCTATCAAACTGTTGATACCGAAATGGCCTCGTCAAATGTGAAAGAAACAACGATGAAAAAATGATGGTCGTAGCTATGACCATTTGAAGAAATGATTTAGTTCACGATTTCAGACAATGAATGAAAGCACTCTCAGGAGACAAATTGAAGATGGCATTAACAGACAAGGCAACAATCAAAACGCTTCTCGGCATCAGTGATACGTCACTGGATGCTGCGATCGATTTAATGATCCCACAGGCTGATGCCATCATCAAAGGTTATTTGCAGCGAAACATCGAACAGGCAATCTACACGGAGTACTACAGCGGTTCTGGCGATAAGGTCCTGTTGCTTAACCAGACTCCAGTGCAATCAATCACCTCAGTTCATTTAGATAGTGACGGATATTATGGGGACGGCACGGATGCTTTCCCCACCTCTTCTGTATTGGTTGAGGGAACGGACTTTGTTCTCCAGAAAGATGACGCAACGAATACAGAAGTCAGTAAAAGTGGGATTGTCTATCACACAGGTAAAGGCTGGCCTCGCCCTTCCTCGCGGCTGCAAGGGCAATTAACCAGTGCTCCCGGTATAGGAATAGGGAACATCAAAGTTGTTTATGTTGCCGGATGGGCAACTGTGCCATCTGACATTCAATTTGCGGCTAACAAATTGGTGATCTCTATGGTTCAGTCCATGGATCATGGTGGTCGCGTTGAGTCGGAATCGATTGAGGATTACTCCTACACGCTTGCTGGATCCGAAGACGAAAGAAAGTTCCTTGATTCTGTCAGAGGATCATTGGCCCATTACAAGAAGATTGTGATCTGATGGTAACCGTAGCCCAACTAAACAAACTGTATCTAAAAATGTCTGGCACCGAAGCCATTACGCTCACGACGAAACGGGGTGTGAATAACGATACCGTGGAAACCCAAAGCATCTCTCATGCCTGGATGCGGGATATTACACGGGATGACATTGTCAGAGGACTTGTCACATCAGCTTCAGAGGGCATTGTCTGGAATATTCCTAACCTATTATTGGCGGGCAAAGAGATCGAAACAGGCGACGCCATCACAGATTCGAATAGTGTAGTCTGGACAGTGATCGCTGTCTCACGTGTGCGATCACAAACTCATTGGCGTTGTATTAGCAGGAGGGAGAAATGACAGCCATTCTGGAATCTATCCTGACAACCGTGAAATCAGAAATCGAATTATTGACTCTGACCGGTATCGCCGACGATTCGATCATAATCCAGAAAGTACCCAGCACGCGAAATTTTACCAGTACAGACTTCCCGGCAATTTTAATTGCATCAGGTACGCCGAAACATAACCCGAAGGAGGGAACTAATGAGAGAGACCAGATTGAATATCAAGTTGGTGTTTTTATCGTGGACGCAGATCAACAGAACCAAATACTCAACAGAGACAAGTATTTAACCTGGTATGAAACGATTGTAAAGAAGTTTCGCACTCCTCGTTTAGCGGGCGTGGATTCCATTGTCAACAGTTACGTATCCCCCGGGGCAGTTGTAGACCCGGGATGGTTTGAAGCCGGAGAATATCACGCAGGGATGACCCTGTGGTTTATCAGTTGGGAGACAAGATAATGGCAGAGTATGAATTCAGCACGGAGACGGAACAGACCATCTCAATTCGAACGACCCACGGTAGATTGAAGTTCAGGACAGATGTGGTTACTGCGAAAAAACTGTATGCCGAAATGAAAGGCATGAGCTTGGTGCACCTCGAAGCCCTCAAACCACAGATCACAACTGAGAAAGGATCGCGGCCATGTCTAAAGAAATTGACATCGAAGATCTCGGAGAGTTCCTCGACGGAATCGTCGTCGTCACACAAAAACCCAAATCCAAAAGTGTGATGCAGATAATTGTCGAAGAAACGAAAGAGAAGCTCAATACTGGATTCCAGCAAGGAATTTCTCCGACTGGATCAAAATGGCCTGCTCTGAAACAGCCGAGACCACCGCACAGGAATCAGAATAATAAACCGCTGCTTGATACTTACAAACTTCAGGAGAGTGTGACAGAAAAGACAGCAGACCATTTCGAAGCAGTCAGTGATGAAAGATTGACTCTCGGGACGTATGTTGAATATGCAAGCACGCATCAAGAAGGATCAGGACTAATCCCTCAGCGACAATTCCTGGGTTTCAACGAGAAGATAACAGATAGTGCGACCACCAAAGTCGCTGATTCAGTCATTCAACAAATCGATAAACTGTGAGGAAAATAAAATGACCACTCCCGAAATCGGAACATTCGGACTGATAGCCTTTGACACGGCTTTACCCTTTGATGCTAACTCGATCCCGATTGAGATCATCCTGCCAGAGTCTTTGGTCGAGACTGCTGAGATCATCGAAACTAACGGCATGACGGGTACGACAGACCACAATAAAGAACGCACACGTGAAGGATTAAAGCGAGTGTCAGGTAGCATCAAAATTGCCTGTTCTCGAATCGTCCTGGACACTCTGCTGCCTTATATCTGCGGAACAGCAGAAGCGACAAATGTGTTCGCTCTAGCTGACACTTTGCCGGAGTTCCTGCTAATGATCGACCGTGGTGCAAAGGTTTATACGTATTCAGGTTGTCGAATCTCAAAAGCTACTTTCAATGGAACAAAAGGCGACTTCTTATTCTTGGATCTTGAGATCGAAGCTGAAACAGAAACAGTCGGTAATGCCGGGACGTTCACACCTCTGACGGCTCCAACGGAAAAGCCATTCCTCATGGCCGATGGTGTGCTGACGCTCCAGGCTGCGACAAGATCCTTTGAGAATTTCAGCCTCACGATAGAGAATCGTCTCAACACTGAGTTGTTTGAGAACGGGCTGACTCGGCATGATATTCCCTTAATTGATCGTGTGGTCACATTGGCGACCGATCACCCTTGGGATACGGATAATACAGATCTTGTCAGACAGGATCTTGATGGTGCTGCTGGCACGCTGGTCTTCACGAATGCGGAAGTCATAACAGATGTGCTGACGTTTGAAATGGCTGCGATTCAGTACGCCAACATCACGCCTTCGATGGGTGGGAAAGATGTCATTCGACTGCCATTGCAGGGCATGGTTCGAAGTTCAGGAACAACGAAAAGTCTAATCGTCACAAATGCCCATGCTTAGAGTTATGAACGATTACTCAAGTTGTCTTGATGAGTTCAATGCGTTTCACAAAAGCTCTTCATGTTGATTTATTTATCACGGAATATTTTTAAGGAATAGAAAATGACGACGTCAGCGTATATTGAGGATGGATACACAGAAACCGGATACATGCAGGAATCACCGGGAATCCATCAGGCAGTGAGATTCGAGTTCCGGCCAGTGATGCCGGTAAAAATCAGGGAGGTGCTCGAGCAGTGGGGTTCAATCTCTGCTGCTGAGAAAACGAAGCGAATCAACAATCTAATCATTGACAATCTGATCAAATGGGATCTGCTGCATAAAGGGAACAGTCTGCCGATCACTGCCGAGGTTCTCTCTCGTCTCAAGCAGCCTTTTGTCGATCGACTTTTCAACATCATCACATATTCGGACATGAGTGATAAGGATCTCGCAGCAAAACAGGATGAGGCAGTGGCAGACACAAAAAACTAAGAAGCGGGATGGAGCTGCTCCTGTTTCATCCGAAAGTGGCGTTCAGAGATTGCGAGCATTGTCTCGATTACATTTACAACGAGGAGACAGGGCAGGTGAGAGTCACAAGCCGTGGTGAATGTTGCAAGCGGTTGCCGACTGTGCCTGCTCCCTGTCGAACAAGTAAGGGCTGCCCGAAAGGAACGCCAGAGAATCAGAATGTATTGAGCGGAAAGAATATGCGGGCTTATCAGCATTGGAAAGAATGCAAAGCGGTTGGCCAGTTTCCCGATGATCCCACTGTGAGACGGAATGCAGTGATTATTCAGGAGCTGACTGATATTGCTGCAGAGCAAAGACAGTTCCAGGTGATGAGCGCGATGATGGGTGTCAGGTAATCGTTCTAACAATCACTGATATCAGTTTACCCCAGTAAGAAAGCCAAACCGGTGAAGACAAGAACAAAGATCATATATGTGAGAATGCCGAGAAGGTTTTCCCTTCTGGCCACATTGAGGCTGGCCCAGAGTCTTTGATGTGTTCGGGTCTAACAGCCGCTTATTTGTGGGCAGGGCGATTAGACGGATCATGTTTGCTCAGAGATAAGTGAAAATACAGTAGGCGATTACAATTATGATTAACAGTGCACCGATAACATTAGG
>NZ_CALEMX010000317.1 GCF_937910335.1 uncultured Gimesia sp.
ATAAGCAGTGCGCAAAAAATGCATCTCGCGCGCGACGCGTAAAAACGCATAATCGCGAAGGGCGAGACGTTGTCAAGATAAAAATTAACACCATGGAAATCGGGTGAAATTTGTGTCTCTTAGGGAAAATTTAAAGTTGTTGGGCCGAGCCGATGAAATTGTTGAACATCTAGAAAAAAGGCTTTGATGAATAAATGAGTACTCTCGCCAGCGGTGATATGATCGATCGTGTATTTCATCTGGTCTTAACTTCTTGTATAAATGATAAGACAGATGACTTATTTACACGCTGATCAATGTCTGATGAAGAGGTCGGGTGAGAAGACTACTTGGGGAAACACGATGAAAATTAGATTATACATTCTGGTCTGCTGGTTGGTGCTGACGCCGCTTGTCGCTCAGCAAGAGGTTTCGGCAGTGGAGAAAGCGGCCCGACCTAACATTCTCATTATCCTCACTGATGACATGGGTTATGGTGATGCTGCCGCTCTTAATCGTGACAGCAGGATTCCTACACCCAACCTGGATCGGCTGGCAAAAGAAAGTTTAACTTTCACAGATGCCCATGCTGCGGGGTCTTACTGTGTTCCCTCCCGTTATGGTTTGTTGACGGGCCGATATATGTGGCGGACCCGATTGGGATCGGGGGGCAATCTGGCTAATCTTGCCGGTACACTGATTGAGCCGGGACGCAAGACAGTAGCGAATGTTTTACAAGATGCGGGATATCAGACTGCGCTGGTCGGCAAGTGGCATCAGGGCATCGACTGGAAGCTGCGCGATGAAAGTGCGCGGGAAGATATTCGCGTCAATCGCAACTATCAGGATTTTCAAAACATCGACTTCGCTTCACCCGTTTTGAAAGGTCCGAAAGATTATGGTTTCGACTACTCTTTCGGCACTGCTGGATCCGCTGAGATGAACCCGGCGGCTTTCATCGAGAACAACCGGGCTACAATCATCCCCACCCTCTCTTCACAGGATGTAAAGAAAAAGAACGGCGAATGGTATGGCCGGGACGACAACATTATTGCTGAAGGCTACATCATGGATCGCCTTGTCCCGACCCTTTCGAATAAGGCGTGTGAATTCGTCGAGACGGCAACCCGCACGCGGCCCGAACAGCCGTTCTTCCTGTATTACGCGATGACAACGCCGCATAACCCGATCGTTCCTAATAAGGAATTCGTCGGGACGAGCCGCGCCGGGACGTACGGAGATTTCGTTGTCGAACTCGACCATCATGTTGGCAGGTTATTGCGCAAACTTACTGAACTTGGTATCGCAGAGAACACGCTGATCATCTTCACTAGCGACAACGGACCCGTCAATCGAACCAAAGGGTATTCGGCCAAGTGGGTCAGGGGCGATACCGCCATTTACGGGCACGACAGTACCGGTCCTTTTGCGGGCTGGAAGGGAGGCCTGAAGGAGGGCGGACACCGTGTGCCGTTCTTCGTGCGTTGGCCCGAAAAAATTAAAGCGGGTGGGAATTGTTCCACGACGATTGTGTTCAATGATGTCATCCCCACTCTGGCGGAAATGTTGAATATTAATTTGGATGACAATACTGCGGAAGATGGTCAAAGTTTTTTCAAGGCACTTACGGGAGCAGCGCGGCCCGAATCGTTTCACGAAGCCATCGTGCATAATCAGAGCAATGGCACCTTTGCTATCCGCAAGGGTACGTTCAAGCTGACGGCCAACGGGCCCAAAACCAACGCACAGGTTTTGGATGATGCCTTCCCAGTTTCCTTTGTGCTTTATGATTTGGGAAAAGACGTTGAAGAAACCACTGATATCTCTCACAAGCATCCGGAGAAGGTGAAGGAGATGCATACCTTACTCAAAAAATATGTACGAGAGGGCAGAAGCAATCGCGGGCGATGAACGTGCGCGTGAAGCAGTTACCTCGGACTCAGCGGGACAAAGCCGTAAACCGACGGATCGAGCGGCAGTCATTACTTGGCCAGTCGGGGGCTTGGCATCACTCTTCCTGCCTGATGCAGGGTCACTTTCGGGCTCTGGCCCGTCTTCGGTAATTCAAATTTCAAAGTCGCATCAACGGCCTGATACTTCCATTCAGTTTGGCTTTTGGGAATCAAAGCCAGAAATTGCTGGCCGGTAAGCTGAGCCATCATTCGGCCCTCCTTCACCTGCACCGTGATCAAAACTCCGGGGGCGAGTTGGTATTTGCCTTCGAGTCGCTTTGCAATCATGGGGTCAACCTTGAACTCCTTTTCGAATGTTCTCGGTTTCACCTTCATACCGACGATCGTCTGAAATATCTGCTGTGCCAGCGCGTCAATGTCCATCACTGCTGTATTGCAAAGCAACACCGTCGCGCTTTTCAATGGCCGATTCACAAGGATCATGCAATGGTAGCCTCCGGTCTGACCATTGTGCCATCGCGTCGAACGATCTCCTGCAATCATCCAGCCCAGCCCCATTGCCAGATTCGCCTTAGCGGGCGGCTTATGTTGTTTCCAGGCTAGCTCAATCGTCTTCCCGATTTGACCGATCGGCGGATCAAGTGATGCTTTTGCGAACAACAGCATGTCATCAAGATTGCTTCGAATTGCGCCGCAGCCGGCAAGTGAATCAAAGTCCCATGACTTCTCGGGCAGCAGTACCGCATTGTGTGGCGGGGCGAAGCGTTTGACCTGTTCTGAAGAAAGAGTAATCGTCGTATCGGACATCTTCAAGGGACCCGTCAATTTCTGCTTCAACAATGCTTCGTAACTCATTCCCGCCTGGCGAGATAGTAAATCACCCAGTAGCCCCACACCAAGGTTCGAGTATTCGTACCCTTCCCCTGGCTTCCGAACAGGCTTTGCTGCAAGCATGTAGTCCGTAAGCATCTGGCGATTGTATCCGGCGAAGGGATTGGTCGAGTCGGCAGGATTGAAGTTGGTCGGCATGACCGGGAGACCAGAGACATGATGCGACAGTTGTGCGAATGTAATATTGGTCAGCTGCGGATTCGTCGCACTTAATTCTTTCATAACGACGCTGATCGGATCGTCCAGTTTGATTTGTCCCGAAACGACGGCGTCTGCCAGAAGTAGTGATGTAAATACTTTGGAGATCGACCCGATTTCATAAATGGTCTTGTCATTCGGAGCGGGTGTTCCTTTTTCACCGAGCACACCGTAATGCTTCTTCCAGACGACGCCATTGGAGATCACACCGACGGAAATGGCGTTTACTTTATTGTGCGTTAGATAAGGTGCGACCAGCGCCGCGATTTTCTTTTCGTGCTTGAATCCTTGCTCGGCAAATAATGGAACAGTTCCGAAAGCAACAAACAAAACCAATAATAAGAGCTGCCGCATTTCGGTCCTCATCTTTGTGAAAATGTGATTTGGAAGCCTTACGATCCTGATGAACGAAAGAAGCCGGTCTCATGCTTCAGCAGATATCGTAAACCACACACTTCTGCGATGCCAGTAAATTCTCTGTCTTGAAAACGAATCAGGCCGCTAATGAGCGGGCGGACTTTATTTTCCTTTAGAGGTAGTATCAACAGGGGCAGGTCAGGTACGGTTACCCGAACAATTCCTTAATCGGCTCACCTGTTGTCAGCGAGCGTAAAATGCCGCTGGGGTCCTGCGGATCATTGATGGGTATGTCGAGCGCGTGATAGATAGTCGCCGCCAGTTCCTCGGGTCGGACCGGGTTGTCGGTAGGATACTGACCATATTTGTTTGACTTACCGTAGACTTGTCCTCCAGCGATGCCCGCGCCGGCTAAGATCGAGGAAAAACACTTTGGCCAATGCTGGCGTCCGGGTGGGTTCTGCTTCAGAACGTGGGGTGTACGTCCAAACTCACCTGTTACCACAACGAGCGTGTTGTCCAACATACCGCGATCACTCAAGTCAGAGAGTAGCCCGGAAAGTGCCTGATCGAGTCGAGGCAAACAAAAACCCATACCGTAAGAACCGTTACCGAAAGCATCGCCCATACCCATATTTCCGCCGTGCATGTCCCAGCTGCTACTGGGTGGGCCCTGTTTGTCATAGTCGGCCTGTCCCGTCCAACCGTTGACTGTCACAAAGCGGACACCCGATTCCACCATTCGCCGAGCAAGCAGCAGATTCTGCCCGAGTGGATGCATCCCATAACGTTCACGAACGCTATCGGGTTCGCGGTGCATCTCAAACGCCTGTCGGCCTTCGGCGCGCGTTAAAGCTTCATAGGTTTTTTCTCGCAGGTCGGACCAGTCCTTCACAACTTTGTCTTTATCCAGTCTGTTGGATTCAAGGCCGCGGAGTACTGACTTGCGCTTTTCGAATCGTTTCTCATCATAGGGATCGTAAATCTGCGGCGGTTTGAAATCTTTCATCGCCGGGTGATTGTTTGCAGAGCCGACAAACACCGGGGCATACGCCGAGCCAAGATAACCGCCGATGCCAATGTTAGGGGCACAGAAGACGGGAGGTCCCACGCATTTGATGATCCATGCATTCGAAACAAAATTGCGTTTGCTGGGTTTATGTTTGGCGACAAACGAACCCACGTAGGGTTGTTCGTTCGCCATCCCCTGTTGCACGCGCTTCGCCGATTGGCCGCTTAGTAGATTGTGCATCGCATCGAAGTGATTGCTGATCGCACCCGGATGTGACATGGAATTGATGAGCGTGAATTTGTCGGTTAACTTTGCCAGGCCCGTATGCATTTCATTGATACGCATGCCCGGCACTTTTGTGGAAATGGGCATGTATGGTCCGCGATATTCGACGGGCGCGTTCGGTTTCATATCCCAGGTGTCAAGGTGACTCGGTCCGCCACAGAGCAGAACGAAGATGCAGGACTTTTCAGACTTGACGGCTTTGCCCGATGCATCCACCTTGTCAGTCCCCAGCACCATCCCCGGCATGCCGAGACTCATCGTACCTAAACCACTCGCGATGAGAGCTTGACGTCGGTTTAATTGGAAATCGTTCATGCAAAGCCTCATATCCAAATTGACGAATTGAGAGCGAATTTCTCTGGTCGACAGACGAGGCTGGCAGGTCAGCCGACTGTCATGGAAGATGACTCAATTACGCCAAAACCCACTAGGTTTTTATGTGATCATTGATAGAGATACTAGCCGATTCAATACCTCGAGTCAATCATTTGTTCATTTGTCGCTTGAAAGACATCATCAATCAACTGGTCACGCCCGGTATCCGCAACGCTTTTGTTTATTCTCCAATGCTCTGCCGAACACACCTGAATCGCGAGAGAACGCTGGTGGCAAAAACGGAAACGGGCTAAAAAAAATCAGCGTCCGGGAGGGAAGGCATGGTCGTCTTGCCAATCTAATCGGCGGGAACGGGCGGCGCGCTTCTGCCCGTCAACGCGCCACCTAGCCAGACTCCTGATAAAGCAGCCGGTATGTAGAGAGCCACATCCGCCACGGAAAACCAGATTGGGGAGGGCAGCATCATCAGCATGGCGATGCCTCCACAGGTCCATACAATCCCCAGTCCGATGGCGGCAACATACCAGGCTCGCTTTGCGATAAGCCCGCATACAAAGCCACTCACGAAGCTGCCACCTGCATGCGCAAGCAGCACCATGATCAGGGCACCCGTGGGCATTCCGTGAGCCTCGACGTGGGCTTTGAACGCTTCGAAATCGTTGGGATCTATTCCTTCAGGCAACGGATACATACCGTGCGAAACCGTCACGATTGCCATGTTGAATGCACTGCCAGCAATAATTCCGATAACAACGGCCAATATGTTGCGGATCATGTTTATTCCGTCCCCTCGCCTTTGATGACAAACCGGTTTTGCGCGAAAACTCATATCCACACCAGCCCGACACCCTCAAACATTTCAGGCCCATCCGATATTTCATTTCTTATAAATGATTGTAACGTTAACGACGTGTTTCGCTAACAAATTTCTACAGATAACTTGGGTGCCGGTTTGATCTGCATCCCTTAACCGGCTCCAGAACTTACTATACTGTTCAGGAATAGGGACCTATTTAGGATGAAGCGATTATGCTCACTAAACGTCATACATCCGAACAGATCAATTCCAAGCACCGGGAAGATGAAGTTCATCTCGCTCAGGAAATGAGTAATACCCAGACATCATAAAGGGACAATCATTCCCGCAAAATAACAGTTGAATTCACGAGCAACAGTAGACCATCAAGTAAAATAAATGGCTATCGGAATTATTCAGTTGTTTGCTGTTGATTTGATAGAATTTCTTTCATATCAGCCAGAGCTCTCAGATTGAAATACAGCGA
>NZ_CALEMX010000318.1 GCF_937910335.1 uncultured Gimesia sp.
TTTTACACAGTCTGAGGCAACCATTGGAAAAATTTCCGCAAATTGCACAGTCAATCAAAGTAATTCCGCCGCAACGAATCAGAAGCAATCCTGAACTGAAAACAAATAAACTGACTGCCAAACTCGCTTCGGGAACGGTACTGGTTCTGAATTCCCATAAAAGTTTTGATCTGTCATTGGTTCCGCATTCATTACCGACCCCGCGCCGTTTACAGTCTGCGCTCTCCTCGATTCCGGATTCTCACCTTGAAACAACAACACCGAATAAAACAAAAAATATGCATCGCAGTTTGCAGAGAGTCACACATCCGGAAAATATTTCTCTGCCAGAAAAAGCGCGGCCTCTGAAAAACGAAAATGACACACTGCAACGAAATGGTCCCCTCCTGCAACAGACAGCTGCAAGTTTGCCTCTGGTTCCCCATTCTCGGAATTCTCCGTCAGAAGATAAAACGCACAAATCAGATTTTGAAAGTGGATCACAGAAGCAGAATACTTCTGTTTCAATGACTGTTCCCAACATGGAATTGCAGGCTGCTCCTGCATTACCTACTGAAACGATTCAAATTCTGGATGACACCGATTTATCGACTATCGAGGAAACGGAAAACGCAAGTACGTCATTCCTGCCGCAATGGAGTTATTACATATTTTTGGCAGTCATTGCGGGTGTGGTGTGGAAATTTCTTTCCAGAAGATCACAAACAGGCCGCAGGCCAGACAAGAATCATCTCAAACCACATTCGATGTCATCTTCATCCTTTGAGTCGAAAGATCACACCACGAAGATTGCGGATTGGAACTCTTTGCCTCCGATGCCGAAACAATCTCTGCTGGAACAAATCCTGGAAAATAAAATCCCAGTGATTGAAGAGACTCCTCAGATTCCAACGCAAACTTACATTTACGGACGTCACCAATCCAAATCAGTGCGAATCGACCAACAGGGAACTCTGAAAGGACCTCATTTCAGCGGACGAACAAAACATGAAACGAGTGTTCCTCAAATTCAAGAAGCAACAAATTCGGCACCTTTACCCTCCACTCCCGTGCAAACAGATAAAAACCTGAAGGCTGCCGCATTTCGATTTGATCGATCTCATCCAGAGTCTTCAAAGTCTTCCGAGGAAAATCCAACTTTCCATACAACAGCTCGGCCCGCCTCATCGAAAAAAACAGAGGCTGTCCAAAGTGAAACGAGCGTGAATTCCGGGATTCTCGATCGTGTGTTGCAAGCAGTGCAGGGGGTAATGCCTAAATGAGTAGTTCATTAACGATTGGCTCAAGCAGCCTGAGGGTATTACAAAACGATTCTGACCATAAGTTGACGCGTCGATCAATCGAAGCGGTTTACACCGTGATGGAAGATACAAAAGAGAATCGTTTGCTGTTGGAGAAGCTTGCGATCCCTTTCCTCTATTCGGAAGAGACTCTCATCATTCCTGGAGAAAATGCAGGCTCGCTGACGCGATTTTCAAATCGAC
Source organism: uncultured Gimesia sp. (assembly GCF_937910335.1). Lineage (GTDB taxonomy): Bacteria > Planctomycetota > Planctomycetia > Planctomycetales > Planctomycetaceae > Gimesia. Next base: position 1,485 of record NZ_CALEMX010000318.1, read on the forward strand.
CTTTGTTTTCACTTTTTTCCAAGGGTGAACTGGTTCTGAATGATCCGGTACATCGACAGTTACTTTCAACCTTAATTCAATCGGTCCTTCCTAAAGCGAGGACCTCCGGTGAGTATTGCTCCTTCATCACACCGGGCACTGATCCCTTATCATCACTCAACAGGCTGGTAGCGCAACTGATTTCATTGCAGGGGTTCACTCCATTGGCAACGACTATTACATTGGCTGCAAGTCTGGCTGCCTTTCGTGCCAGCGCACACTTTTCAGGATATGTTATTTATCTAGGTCATTCCCATTCCGAAATCGGTCTAGTCCACCAGAGTCGTGTGGTCATCCGGAATTCTGTGCCTTATGGCAGCGAATGGATGGATGAGCAATTGGCCAATGCCCGCAAACTCGTTACTAAAAATCCGGAAGGGCAACTGGTTCCTAATTTAGCGGAAGCCAAGGCAGAACGGCTTAACCCAGAGAATAATATCAGTCCCTATCTAACAAGTCATTGCATGTTAACTGGTTGGTATGAATCATTGCTTGACAGTCTGTTAGGCAGTTTTGCTCCACAAATGGAAAGTATGCAGGACTATATTGCAACTCTGGATACACCCCCGGTGGTCTTTCTGGGAGAACTGTCTCTCACCGAAGGGTTTGAAGACTTACTGACGCAGTCTCTGTCTCAGCGAAATATTCGTTTTGACAAACATCAGGTCTCTCTCATTCAAGAGGAAATGTTTTCCATCGACCGCGGCGCACTGTTTGTCGCTGCAATGGAAGAGGAAACCGTCCGTCGGGCCGCTTAATTCTGGCGACTCAATTCCTGAGTTAACTGGTCGATAAAGGTCAGGTAATCTACTTCCAGCGATTTCAGGTTCGTTTTAAATACCTCTGTAAAGTCCCGCTCTCGAGACTCAGCCGAGTATTCTTTGAGAGGATCCCGCTGTGATATTTTTTTCAGATAGCGTGCATACCGCGCAGGTTGAGTTTCCACTAGAAAGAAAGTCAAAGCCCATGCCTCTGCATAGGCATCGAATGTAGATGACTGAAACAGTTTATCTTCTCTGATAAATGACTGTAGCGAATTTTTTTCACGCCGTTTCTGTGCATAATTGGCAAACCAGAGAAGCCGATTACGATTAATTCGTGAGATTGATTTTCCCCGGCCTCCCGTATGAGTCCGCAGATCATCAGATTCAAAAGTGGTTGCCAAGCCTTCGACGACCCAGCGGGGATTTTCGCCTACGCGTGAATGTAATCCTGTGTTAAATGCAACCTGATGCGTGGCTTCATGAATCATAGTATCGCGCAAGGCATCTGTCAGATTTTTACCACTTGTTGAAAGTCGAGAATAGGTAAGTTCATTCTCCTCCCGATCCTGTTCTATACTGGCTGATTTTGTCGCCGTACTTTGATCAAATAAAGCGGTTCGATTTGTGTGCGGGTGATAATATCCCAGCAAGCCCTGACTCGCACGCACACCATCTTTTTTGCAGTAATCATAAAACTGAGTACGGTCAGGGAAAATAATTGTCACCATCAGAAATTCAGGAGACTTGACCTGATATCCTCGTAACGAAAAATAGTGGGAAAATGACTGATAGAGATCTTCAAACACACCACCATAAGCTTTGGCCTTACCGCGTGGCGCACAAATCAAGTAATGTCTGGTTGAGATCACTTCAAATAAAGGGCCAAACTCTTTTTGTAACTGGAGCTTCATTTTATTGAGAGGCAGCCTTTGAAATTCCGTTGCGACACGCCGAAACGAAGTCACTTTTTTCAAAGGAATCTCGGATAACATACCAGCCTGGTCCATCATCCAACTCACATCATGATTATGAGCAATCGATTTTCCAAGATAGACATCGTTACTCGTTTTGATCTCGATCAGAGAGGGTGGCTTGGCAAAGGCAGAGTCTGCTGGCAGGAGATAAAGACTGACCCCAGTCAAGCAAAATAAGATGGTACGAAAACAGGTTAGCATCGAGGTCGCCTCGGTTCAGCATACAGATTCGTGGAGTTCCGCTCCATAAAGAGTTCTCTCTCTATAGTTTAACCCCTGCTTTTGAGCGTGGTTCCAGAATTCAGGATCTACCAGCAATCTGTGGTTTAAACAGTAGGAATTGACTGGAACGTACCGGTTATTATCAACAGGTAGATTGAATTACCCGTTGATCCCAGTGTTTATCTCCTCGAAGTTTCGGTTACAATAAAGTAGTAGTTGCATCGCTGATGTTAGTTTATTTTGTTGTTTTCAGTTTGATATGGAAAGATCCCTGTGTCACGTGTCTGGTTTCAGTTAGGAATCGTCATACTCTGTCTGTCCTGGTTACAGACAGTAGGGAAATCTGATTCCGATCCACGGCCAGCTCAGATTCCAAATCAGAAGCAAATCCAAAAGCAAATTTCGGAATTGATTCTCAAACTGGATTCGAATCAGCGTAAAATCCGACAGCAGGCTGAAGTTCAGTTGGTAAAACTGGGAAAACCTGTTTTGTCATTGCTACCCCCTCCCGAACTCATTTCGAGTAATTCGGTAAAAGAAGCCCTGCAAAGCGTGCGACTTCAAATAGAAAAACGGGCAGCGAAAGATTCTATCAAAGCCTCCCATGTCAATTTGAAAGGTACATTCTCACTGAGTCAAATTTTGATCGCGATCACTCAGCAGACGGGAAATCCACTCGACTCAAAAAATTTGCCCGAATCCGTTTTAAAGACGCGCATCGATGTAAATTATGTAGAAGTCCCCTTTTGGAAAACCATTGATGATCTCTCTCAAAAACTAACTCTTTCGTATCAGGTCAGGGGTTCCAAAGGACTTTTGCAGCTTCAACATGAGACTGAAAAGCGATCTGTTTCGACAACGGATAAATCGAAGGTTTGTATTCAGGGACCGTTCCGGATTGAAATCGTAAACATTCAGAGAAGACCTCTCATCGGAAGTTCGAACCGGGAATTACTACGTGCCACATTTCTGATCCAGGTTGAACCACGTTTAAGGCCTCTGTTTCTGAGTTATGCAGCCGACGAACTCAAAGCGACTGGAGACTCCCAGATCAATCTACCCGCTTTCAATCGCTACGCGAAGTATGAAATACCCCTGGGAGAAGGAGGTCAGGATTTAAAATTTACCATGCAATGGATCAGGGACAGTCAACAACGCATCAAGACAATCGAGATTCAGGGACGACTGGTAATGGAACTGGCCGCCGAAACGCTGCCTATCACGTTTGATGATCTCTTTCAATCACAAGGTGCAATTCGTCGACGGGGAAATATTACCGTCGAATTAGTTAAGGCAGAAAAAAAAGAGCTCGACTCTACTCAGAATCTGAATATTCGCATCTCTTTAAGTTATGATTATGGTGGTCCTGCATTCGAATCGCACCGTACATGGATCTACCACAACCGGGCTTACCTGCAAAATGCACAAGGCAAAAAATACTGGTTGAATGGATCCTCTCAAACAACCCTGGAAAGTGCCGGCAAGATCAGTGTGCTGTATCAATTTACTGATCTCCCCCTAAAGCAGGTCCGTTATCAATTGACTTACCTGGCTCCCACCCTGATCACCGCTGCTCCCATTGAGTTTCGGTTCGAGAAGATCTCGTTTCCCGCAGAAGTCACAGAAAACAACTAAAGTGCCCCCGCCACTCAATTTTGATCAGCTAGTGATATTGCTTCCTGCTGAACTCGCTCGACCATGCCAAACAGACCATTTTTTCTTTGTGAGCTGAGATACTTATCAAGTTGTAGTTGTGAAAAATACTGTTTGACATCAATTTGCATCACTTCTTCGGGAGTCTTGTGGTTATAAATCGCTAACAGTACGGCGATTAATCCTTTTACAATGAGGGCATCACTGTCTGCAATAATCTGGAGTTCTTCTCGTTCTCCCACCTTCTGCAAGCCAGTCGTCAGCCAAACCATGCTTTGACAGCCATGCACACGGTTTTTTTCCGTCTTGTCTGAATCGGTCATGGGTGGTAGTTCGAACCCCAGATCGATCAGAAAGTCACAGCGTTCTTCCCAGTCGTTCAGAAACTCAAACTCTGCCAGCAATTCTTCAATACTTATCATGTTATTGGTCATATTTTGAAGTGATGAACTTTGATCTGATTTCATTAGAGTATTTCCAAAGGTGGTGTTATCGGATTTTCAAGTAATGAGCGGGCAATTTCAATCGCGGTCGTCTCAGCCATCTTTAACAGATGTGTTCGAGATTCCGAACCTTCCTCGACTAACTGAGCGATCTTACCCATATCAGATTTTTCACGGATTTCGGCATTCATAGGTAATTCACCCAAAAAGGGAATCTGTAATTCTTCGCCCCTGGCTTTGGCTCCTCCCCGTCCGAAAAACTCCCCGGACATATTTTCTACAATCCCCAATACTGGAATTTTTACCTGTCGAAACATCTGCACTGCTTTCACCGCGTCTAATAATGCCACTTGTTGAGGCGAACAGACAATAACAGCACCGGCCAGGTCGAGTAACTGGGACAAAGTTAATGAAACATCGCCTGTTCCCGGAGGCATATCGATAATCAGATAGTCAAGCTCTCCCCATTCGGTATCTTGCAGAAACTGAGTGATCGCTTTGTGCAGCATCGGACCTCGCCAGATGACTGCCTGATCGGGCTCGACAAAAAACGCCATCGACATCACTTTTAAACCTCCCGCCTCAACGGGAATAATTCGAGTTAATGTCTGACCATCTTTACCCTGAAACTCTTGAGCCACTGGTTTTTCTTGCGTTCCCACCATATGTGGAATACTGGGCCCGTAAACGTCAGCATCGACCAGTCCCACGCGCGCACCAAACTGCTTGAAAGCATACGCCAGGCTTGCTGCTACAGTACTTTTTCCAACTCCCCCTTTACCAGCACCGACGGCAATAATATTTTTTACATTCAGTCCCAGTCGTCCTCCGGACTGTTTTCCCCTGATATTGGTGCTGTATTCTATTTTTACATCCTGGTGTTCGGGGAAGTGGTCCTGGATGGATTTTTGAATCAGCTCCGACAACTCGGCCTGTAGCGGATATGAGGGAACAGGCAACTCAATTTGCACATTCACTTCTCTTGAATCACTAACCGTAGCCGCTTTTAAAAACCGTGAGGATGATAATGTTTTATTAAAAACAGGATCGACAAGTTCTTGTAGACAGTTCTGTAGATTCATTTCATTAATTTCTGAATTACCCATCAGTTTGTTTTGCTCTCTATTACGACGATATTGATTCGTGTTTCAGGAAATTCAGAACTTCCTCTCAAAACCAGATGGACCATCTGAAAGGTTTTCACGCTCTGAACAATGACTTTTCTTAATGCAAGTTGCCAGTTTATGACTGAGTTATTCATCTCAATAAACTTGAACGAAAATACCAACGACATATTTTTGCAATTCTCTCTGGTTCCAACCTGCCAACCTGCAAATGAATGACGCCTAATTCTCGTAATGCCCATTCCAGGTTCAAGAGAGGTTCTTCCGAAAAAACGATTAAGGGAAAAGAACTCTTTGGATCCTGACATCTTTGTAAAAACTGCAAACAAACCTGCTTCCCGATACTCAGGTCAATCATCACGATCAGTTCTTCCGCATTTGCACGAAGACAATGCTGAAACAGATTGACTTCTGATGAAAACCCACGAATGTTCCAATCCGTTTCATTTTCAAACTGCCATTGAAGCTCAGAAACGATATGTGTCCGCTCTTCAAGAACAAACACCCTTCTCATAACAACCCACCCGGATTAGATAGACGGCCATATACAAATGCTACATACCGCGGAATCATGTCTGACTTTATTTCAATCGTATACATGCCCGTCTTGAATACAACTCACACAATAGACTCAGATTGTCTCCAGAAGAGATTTTCTAAAATTACTGTTTCAAGAACGAAGCGCCTGATTCTTGATGATTTTATAAATATACATATAAACACTTTTTTTCGCTTTAGATTCAATCTGAAGTCGTTGATTTGTCTCAGGAGGGAAATCAGGGTCGGTATAATCGATACAAGTGAATTTTTGGGCCCCACTTTGGAAGGAGACTCAACAATTTTGTGTTTAACCAAGGACAATTTGTGATTTCTGGCCGAAAAAATAATCAGGTTTACCTTTTTTAATTACGTGAGGATTTGGACTCCCAGGTTGTTTGGGAAACCTCACCCAAATCAACCATGATTGAGTACCTCACGACCGTCCACGAAGCGAATCCTTGGAGATTGCCTAAATGAAATTGTTAAGTTATGTTGCCGCTTTAGCGGTTGTTTGTTGTGCTGGTGTTAATGCTGAAGCCGCTGGCTTCTTGGGTAAAGGATGTTGTGCTCCTGCTCCCAAACCAACTTGCTGTGCCCCAGCTCCTAAAAAATGCTGCACTCCCAAGCCAACTTGCTGTGCTCCAGCTCCTAAAGCCTGCTGTGCTCCTGCACCAAAGGCCTGCTGTGCCCCAGCTCCTAAGTCTTGCTGTGCTCCTGCTCCTAAGTCCTGCTGCAATACTAGCAACTCATGCTGCGGTCACCGCAAACTGTTCAAGGGTAATCTCTTGAATCGTTGCAAAGATCGTTGCGGAAAGATGTTCAACCGTTGCAAAGACCGTTGCCGTAAAGTTAAGGTTCGTTGCTGCAAAGTAAGAGCTCCAAAATGCTGTGCACCAGCTCCAACTTGCTGTGCACCAGCTCCAAAGCCAACTTGCTGTGCTCCATCTCCTAAGAAATGCTGCAACTAATCAGATTTGGGGATAACTATAGTCCCAGCAAATAGGGACTCTGGCCCTATCAGGTCCGAAGGGCAGCTTCAATAATCGTGAACGTCAAGTCCGAGGGAACTTTTCCCTCGGACGGACTTCACAAAATAAATTTTTGAAGCAATGATTCGAAGCACTGGAAAGTCCTGAGCTTTGAAAATTTGAATTTGTAAGATCATTAAATTAAAAAATGATGTCTCTCTATCTGAGAAACATCATTTTTTTTTGTGCGCTCTCCCATATCCAACTCTACTGAAGTCTGGCATCCTTCCAATTCTGCTTTGAAACTTTTAGACTCAACAATGAATTTCATTAATTTTGAATCAATATTGGACCAGAGTGTGACTATATGAAAGTGGATGAATTACTCAAACGATTTGAATGGCAACAAATCCCCAATACTACTGGACGCTTCACCCTTCAAAAACAAGATGCACGAGTGTCCGTAGAATCGCTGCTAGATTCTACGGAAGTGGAAATCAAACAATATCCGTCAGCTCATCCTGAGGAACTGATTCATGTTGTCGAGCTGGAAGATGGTGGGTTGATATCCTATGAACGAAAAGATGCTACTTTCATTCACACGCTGAACTCTCTTAACATGTTCAAAAGAAAACAGTGGGAGTTAGGAATTATCTCATTCAGTCCCCGTCAGGCCCCTGATGTGAATCAGGAAAACCCTTAAAAGATATAGGCATGAATGACATTCCTGTACTCTCGTTCTCACAAATGATTCGAACCACGCGTTTTTCCGAATCTTCTTTCTGGTAAGAGATACAAATATTTAAATATTTAGTATAGCTTTCCTGTTAATCTTGGCTACGATGGCCATGGGCAACCTCAAAAATAATTCATCCCATCGCTTACTGTCCTGTTAAACGAAAGTAACGATGAGGAGAAAGGTGTGCCCAAAGCCATTTGGAATCAGGCATTATTGGCCGAATCTGATGATATCATAACTGTCGAAGGGGATTTCTATTTTCCCTTAGAGTCCGTGAATGGTAGTTTTTTGAAAAATAGTTCTTCGACTTCCAGATGCCCTCATAAAGGTCAGGCGTTTTTTTATGACGTCATTGTTGAGGGTGCCGTGAACCGTGACGCAGCCTGGTACTATCTCGATCCAGAAACCGGCTATGAACAATTGAAGAACCGGATTGCGTTCTGGAAAGGTGTCGAGTTTCTACCATAATTTTGAATTGGGGTATCTGCTCATGTTATTGGCCATACCAGGAAATGAGTTTCTTGATATCTTGCGAACGAGACAAATTCCTTACGCGGCTTCGAAAATGAGGCAAGCCAAAAGCCGGAGAGTACCCATGATGATGGTCGGCAATACTTATTGCTTCATTCACATCATCTGGCAGCAAAGTGGATCTGCCTGATCCAGCGGCAAGCCAACGCGCGATCCACATAATCGCAGGGAACATCAAAGCCAGATGATAAAAACCTTCGACAAGGTGAATGTCATAATAAGCCGCGCCAAAAAAATGAAGCCCCTGAATTTTTACGCGGTAATACCGGATAAACAGCTTTTCACATTCCGGTGGTAAATCTCCGAACGGCGCTTCCAGTGACGAGAAGGGAACTGCTGAAAAACGATCTTGTAATCGGGGAATTTCACCGCGCCCGGATGCGAATTTCAATGCCGACATCAACAGGGAAAGTCGCCTCATCATTCCCCTGGAATCTTCGGCGAATGTATCTTTTCTCGCGTACTGAGCTGCCAGTAAACGAAATTGAATCGCTCCCATTCTGCTGGGAGCAGTTCGGCTTAAATCCAGGTCGTCGGGAAGTTCGTGAACCGTGGCCTGGCCAATCAAAGCCAGGAATTCATCCATACGTTGACCGCGAATGGTATCAAAGCGGGATTGTTCGATTAATTCCGTCCAGGCAAGGGCTCGTAACAGGTTGATCATGAAACGAGAATCAGGAGCCGCAAATAACTGATCTAAGGCGTCGACTACTTTTAATGTATCTGGCCATCCCAGGGATTCCGTCGCATTGAGTCCAGGGGCTGAAGGTGTTTTATAACGTTTTGGAAGTACTTGATCAGCTATTTTTCGAATCACCTTTGATTGCTGATCAACGGGCTTCCCCAAATTTGCTACCGCCGACGGGCAACTGAATCGTAAACTGACAGCCACTTCGTTGCCCGCAGGGTGAAATGCATAAGGATAAACCTGGCATGCCAGCGGCTTCGCCGGTTCGCCAAATTTGGCATGAATGCGGCATAACCCTTTTTCGTCCAGAAAAATGCAGGAACCATCTGGCTGATGAGCTAACCGATACCGATTGCTGACGGGGGAAAGTCCCATTTTCACAAACACAGGCTGACCCGGGGGAATGGATGCATCCTGCTCCCAATGCTGTTTTTCAATACGCTCTTTTTCTTCCGGTGTGACTTCGATCTCATGCTGCTTGCAACAACCGCCACAGTTATGACAAGTCCAGTTCTGGATCGTAGGAAGTTTCAATGGAGGCGATGACATGTGAAATCTTTGGTGTAAACAACTTTTTACGAGAAAAAGACAGTTAATTATTGTAAAGATTACAAATCTGAAACGCAAAGAACCTCAGTTATGATATTTCTTGCCAAGATTTCTGGCTGAGGGGTGAGAATCCCTGATTCGGTATAGACACATATTGAAGATTCTCTAAAATCCCGCTCGCTTGTTGAATAGACGATTGTTTTTGTACCCATCTCCCCGCAGAGATATATTCACATCAATCCCCACTTTATGTGAATCAAAAACGCTCGAAACTTTCCTTTCAGCAGGCACCCGTCCATAGATTTTTCCCTTACTGTAGATCATCTATCTCTTCCGGGAAATCACTTGGAACTTTAAGGACCCTAACATGTCGACACGATCTCTATTTCATATCAGCTGTTGCACACTGCTGGGCAGCTTGCTCACCGGTTGCTTTTCTCACCATCAGTATCCTTACGGCGGTACTTATCCCGGCCCCTATGGTGCACCGGGTCCTTACCAGATGGCGCCTGGAAATGTTCCTCCCGGCACTTACGAGGTTCAGCCCAATCTTGGTCAGCCTGTTCCAACCCCTCAGGGAGGACAGCCTGCAACGGGATCATCCACGTACAATGATGCCTTTCCCAACAATACTAACAAAACCAATTACGATGGCGTAGATTCCCAATGGACACAGCCCGTCAATCGAAGTCCCAATACGGGAAACGTCAACGAAACTCCATTCGGTGCTAATCCGACTGCTTCGGGAATTAATACCAATCCGGGTAGTGGCGTGAATAATAACCCATCCGGAAATCAATCTGTTCCCACCTATAAAGACCCCAATGACAGTGCGAAACCCAAGGATCAGTTCCTTGAAAATAAAGATCCGTTTCCCAGTACTCCTCAAAATTCCTTTCCGGGAAACGCGGATGATCAATTTGAAAGCAATAAATCAATACAACCGCCAAGCGGTAATTCAACACAAATGAATGATCAATTTACTCCTCAAAACAGTAGTAATGATCAGTTTGAAAGTAACGCTAAGGATCAGTTTCAACAGAATGACAATGAAGGCTTCAGCGTTCCTCGGCCCGTTCAGGAATCAGTTCAACAGCAGGGTTTTGAAAGTAGTAATGACAGTTTTGAGACAAACCCGAAAAAATTTCAGCCGAATCCCAACGACACTTTTGAAGCCAACCCGCTCGACAATTCTCAAAAATTCCAACCTCCTGTCAAAAGCACTCCCGGAAATGATGACGTTTTTGGACCGAACAGCAGTTTGAGAAAAAATCCCTCGTCCCAAAAAGTCAGTCATGCGAATCACCAAACCCGCGCCTCTGGACCTCAACTTGTCAAATCAGATTCGTTCATGACTCCTGCAAAATTCCAGGCCGCCTCGTTTGAACTACCTGCTGATTTCAGTAATCAAACCTCAAGCGCGCAATCACCTTCTCCCTTCAGTTATGACAAACAACAGTACCGCTGGTTGCGGGGAGTTATTGAATTCGATGAACAGGAAAAACATTGGAATATTACCTATAACGCGACTCCCGATAAAACAGATAAATTTGGTGGAAACATCGTGCTAATTGACGAAGGAAAATTAAATCCTTTTAAAAATGGAGATGTCGTTCTTATCGACGGCAAGATTGATGGTTCCCGTCAGGATAAAATGGGAAAACCATTCTATCTCATTTCCAAAGCACAAAAATTAGTTCCCAAAAAATAACCATGGTACCTACCGTTTTGTTTCACCTTACATATTGCCCGATTACCAAAACGTGTTGAAAACCCATAATCTGTTCTTACAAACTTCCAGGCCCTGACTCAGGGCTTTTTTTACGTCTTGACCCAACCAGGGTCGAAGCGGAACTTTAGATAGATCCACGAATCACCGGTCACAACGAACATGCTCTCAGTCAGTCGTGTCTTTCTTGTATGCATGCGGAAACTGCAGATGAGAGCAGACAGATTTCCGATCAGCGCCCGATTTCGCTTGAGCCCTTTTCATTATGAGGTTTCGTGCTAAAATTCCTGTAGAACAGTATTTACGTATCCCTAATGTCTGAAGCAGGCAATGATGGTAGCCAATATCACTTCAATTCGGCACGATTTCCCGATTCTCAATACGAAGCTCCCCAATGGGCGGCCGCTTGTTTATCTTGACAGTGGTGCTTCTGCGCAGCGCCCCAGATCAGTCATCAACAAAATCGCTGAGATATACGAGCATTATTACTCCAACGTGCATCGTGGTGCCCATCAATTAGGCGATCGGGTGACATCCGAGATGGAAGCCTCTCGTGCCCGCATTCAATCATTCATCGGCGCCAGCTTTCCGGAAGAAATCATTTTCACATCTGGTACAACGATGTCCGCAAATCTGGTGGCTCAGACCTGGGGGCGCCATTTTCTCAAAGATGGCGATGAAATCATTTTGAATGTAATGGAACATCATGCCAACTTCGTTCCGTGGCAGGAAATTGCCAAAGAACGTGGCGCAATTCTCAAGTTCATCCAACTCACGCCGGACGGACGTCTGGATCTCGATCACTATCAATGCCTGCTTTCTCCCAAAACAAAACTCGTTGCCGTCACCGGCATGTCGAATGTGCTGGGAACAATCAATCCTGTTCAAGACATGGCACAGCAGGCTCATGAAGTTGGCGCGCTGATCTTTGTCGATGGAGCCCAGAGCGTGTCTCACCAGCCTGTGAACGTCGTTGAAAGTGAAATTGACTTTCTGGCGTTTTCCGGACATAAACTATTTGGCCCGTCAGGTATCGGCGTGTTGTATGGACGAAAAACACTGCTGGAATCAATGCCCCCTTTTCTGTTTGGCGGCAATATGATTTCGGAGGTGACCTGTGAGAAATCCACCTATGCCCACATCCCGGCTCGGTTTGAAGCCGGCACGCCTCCCATTACTGAAGCCATCGCACTGGGAACTGCCATCGATTATGTAACAGAACTCGGATTCGATACGATCATGGAACAGGAATCCCTGCTCAGCCAATATGCTCTACAGAAATTACAGGAAGTACCCGGTTTACAGATTTATGGTCCCCTCGAACTGGAACAGAGGGGATCCATTTTCAGCTTTAATATTGAGGGTGCTCACCCGGAAGATCTGGCCACACTGTTAGATCGAAAAGGCATCGCTGTCAGACACGGGCATCATTGCACGATGCCCTTGCACCAGCATTTAAATATTGCCGCCAGTATCCGGGCCAGTCTCGCGTTCTATAACACGACGGAAGAAATTGATGCGCTGATCGATGCTCTGGAGTTTGCCAGACAACGTTTGCGGCTTGCCTAAACTCTTCAAAGCCGATCCCAAAAAAGCCGGCCCCAAATATCCGGGAAGTCATTACCAGACGTAAAAAAAGAAACCGACGCAGAACGCCGGTTTCTTAATGTTTCGAAATGCTTTCGCAATTTAGTCAGTGAGACTAGATTGGTTTAACATTTTCTGCTCTTGGACCTTTTTCGCCGCGTCCTTCAGTGAACGATACTCGTTGTCCTTCGTAAAGCTGCTCGAATGTTACTCCTTCGAGGTTTGACGAGTGGAAAAACAAGTCATCGCCAGTTTCGGTGTCGATAAACCCAAAACCCTTTTGTGTCACTTTCTTGATTGTACCTTCAGCCATCTTTGATTCCGATTCCTAAAAAAAAAATTCTCTACGACGTCTCCCGAAATAACTGAATTCAGGCTTAATCAGCCGCAGAGCTGTATTCTAACGGCTGATACTCAGAACACAAGCAGCCTGGCAATTTTTTCAGTAATTCAATGTTTTGATGGGTCAGCATCGTCACAAGAAATGGAGTCGTTTTCTTAGTTTCCCGCAATACCATTGACTGTTTCCCTAATTTAATTGAAGCTGTCAAAAAATGATCAGATGGTGCGACTTCAATGCGAATCATCCGTGAAATGGCCCTCCTTTTCTATAATCACATCTTCACAATCGACGATTCCAATTGTAAAATGAGGGAAATCACAGCGATTGGGACGCCCTAAATAAAGATGATCGTTTAATAACTCACGGATCGAAGCAGATTCTTTCAAAGCTCGTCTGAATTCCCGGATCTAACTACTTGACAACTGTACCCAAACGTCACACGATGATAATAGTCCCCTCATTATCAAAGTTGATTCTCTGTTTTCCTTTCAGAAAGCGAGTACACATGCGGTTTTCTCGCCCTGTTACTTCTGCGTTATTCACTTACACGGCGACGCTTATCGTTCTGATGTTGTCGCTCTTTTTTCTTGCGCAGGAAACGTCGGCTCAAAAACGTAAGTCCAAGCTCAACGCCTTGCCTGCGAATCCTGTCGAAGCAGCGGCACTGGAGTTTGCTCTCTCTGCAGAAGAGCTCAACGCACTGATCGGGAAAAAAGCAGATCTCCTGACATCTAACGGCAAAGAAGAAACAGGTATTGAGATCACGCGTTTCTATACAGGGCGGGATAAAAGCCAGATCAAAACAATGGAATTCAAAGGTGAAAATGCCAGCCGTCCCAAAAAATTATTCGCGACAAAATTGTTTGAAATGAAAGTTGATGAAAAAACCTACCGTTTCCTGTATCTCCCTTCTCGCAAAGCGGCTGTCCTCGAAGATACCGGCAAGAGAATGGACGCCATCCGCGATAAACTTACAACGTCGAATCATCTCTTATGGAAAGATACTACCGAGGAGGATCAGGAATCCTACGTTAACGAGCATAAAGAATTTCTCCAGAAAGTCGGCCAGCATTTCAGTTCTTTAAAGATGAGCTTTTATGAAACGAAATATTTTCTATTTTACACCGACATGCCCGCCCCGCAGGTGAACCCCTATCTGATTCAACTGGATAAGATGAATGAACTGTTGGGAAAAGCGTTCGGCTTCAAACCGGGTCACAACATCTGGCGCGGCAAAGCAGTCATTGTGGCATTCATGTCAGAAGCCGCCTTCCTGGAGTTTGAACGAAAGTTTTATGACCGTACAGAGGTCCCGGGTACCGTTGTAGGTCTCTGTCACTCTCACGGTGATGGAAAGGTGATCGTTTCCTGCCATCGGGGGAATGACCCTAATTTCTTCGGTGCGGTACTCGTGCATGAAACCGCACATGGATATATTCACCGTTATCGCAGCACCGTACATATCCCGAGCTGGATCAACGAAGGCATCGCAGACTGGGTTGCCATGATGGTGGTCCCTTCCTGCAAAGAAATTCAGCGTCGACAAAAACAGTCGGCCCTTCAGTTACGTCAGACACAAACATTTGGCGGCCAGTTCTTTTCCGCCGATCAAATCGGCAGCGCACAATATGGAGCCGCCAGTGCTATGGTTCAACTTATGCTCAAAGCGGGTCCCGAACAGTTCAAACTATTCTTCAATGGCATCAAACCGAACAGTTCAAACTATTCTTCAATGGCATCAAAGACGGCTTAACCTGGCAAGACAGCCTGCTACGCGCCTACGGATTGACAGCCGAACAACTCTGTCAGGCCTACGGGAAATCGATTGGAATCCCGTTATTAAGACCTTGATCAACGAAGAGACATCAGCATAAATCAGAGCGACGAATTGATTCGATGTAGAACGAAAATAAAGCATTAACTCAGAGCAGTGTTAGTCACAGGATAGCCATTCTCTGCTTGCCCGCACGCTAATTGGGAACACGTACTCATGATGTGGCTTCGTTTATTTGCTGGAAAACAAGAGACAAATCAGCCATCATGGCTTTGGATTCACTTCCGTAAATTTCTGGTTCTGCTTTTGCTGGCGGCTGTATTTTGCCTTGTGCCTCTTGGTATAAAGGGCTGGAATAAGAAATCGCTGGTCCAAAACATTCGTAGCCACGGTGGTACAGTTCAGTTCGGCCATGGCAACTGTAAGTTTGGAATTTGTTCGATATCCCACCCGAAACTGGAAGTGATTACAGGGGCCATCAGATATATTTCTTCTCCAAATTCAGCAGACATTCCCATTAATGATGAATTCATCGAATCGCTCGGTAATCAACCGCATTTAACAATTCTTAGTTTAGGAAGCCCCGATAACCCCGCGGCCATCACAAACCAGGGTTTTGCCGCTTTGGCCCAATATCCCCTTAACTCGCTCACAATTACCGGCGGTTCCATTACTGATTCCGGTTTGAAAACTCTGGGAAATATCTCAACACTTAAATATCTTTCGTTACATAATATAGAATTCTCCATCGAAGAACCTGAGTCTGCTCTTGCGCTGCAAAAATTAAACTCTCTGAAGGTTACAGATCCTCATATTACCGAGCGTGGCCTGATTGTACTGGCAAACACTCCGCTTTCTTATCTCATAATTTCTGACAATTCGATTTCAGATTCAGCTCTCGTTGAACTGGCAAAAGCTCCTCTTCAAATTCTTAGTATTACTGGCGGTTCAATCACGGATTCAGGATTCAACGAATTGGGGAATTTTTCGACTCTAGAAAATCTCAAGCTTTATGATTTAGAATTTACCGGAGAACACTTTCACCGTGCTTCTGCAATGAAGAACTTAACACATATTTATCTTAGCGGTTCAAAAATCACCAATTCGGGTTTAGAAAAACTATCTTCTTTCCCCAGATTGGAATACATCAATATTATGAATACGTGTGTAAGTGGTGACGGTTTACGTCATTTATCAAAATTTAAAAAACTATCAAATCTCTGTATCGATAATACAAAGAACAACGCGGATTCCCTCCATCATCTGGAAAGTATTAAATCGCTTAGTATGCTGTGTATGGATGGAAAATCAACCACCGATGCCCATCTGCAACAGATCACCTCTCTTCAAAGCGTCTGGTTTCTGAGACTGGTAGATTCACAAGTGACAGACCAAGGTCTGATCCCGTTAGCGAACATGAAAAACTTGAGGCATTTGTGTCTTGGAAACACACCCTTTTCAGATGAGGGTATAAAAAATTTGACTCCGATTAAAAGTTTGGGATATCTTGATTTATCAAACACCAACATCACCGATCAGGCAGTCGAAAGTCTGCTTCAATTCCCTGAGTTTGAAATAGTTAGAACCTATGGCACAAAATTATCAGCAGCCGCAATTGAATCACTGCGTGATTTGGAAATCGATGTCTATACTGATAAACCTCCTTATATTTCAGAATGAACTGATAGAGGGTGCGATTTTACACTGGGAAAACATCGATGTTAATAAATCGAATCTTTGCTGGAAAACAAAAGAAAAATCAGCCATCACGGTACGGGTTTAACCTTCGCAATGCTTTGGTTCTGCTTTTGCTGGCCGTAGTGTTTTTCCTGGTTCCGGTTGGACTAAATGCCTGGCGAACCAAGACCTTGGTGGAAACCATCCGCAGCCATGGCGGGAAAGTCTCAGTTCCTAGACCTTCTATGTGTTTCAATGGCTACTGCGTGACACTGCCTTCAAAATTAAGTGGAGTAGCGGGGACCATTGAATCGATCGAACTTGAAAATTCGGAAGAATACCCCATCAATGACGAATTCATCGACTCTCTGGGATATCAACCAAATTTAATCGATCTTTTTTTATGGACTGAAAAATTACCTTCTGGCATTACTGACCAGGGGCTTGCTAAGTTGACCAAATATCCTCTTCGATGTCTTATGATTCCAGGAGGCTCTGTCACTGATTCAGGCATCAATGTGCTTGAGAAAATTCCAACGCTGGATTGGCTTGCTCTGCATGATGTAGATTTTACTGGAGAAAATTTTCACTGTGCCCCAAAAATGAAAAACTTAAACGATCTTCATTTATCCAATTCAAAAGTTACCGATGCAGGTCTGGTAAATATTGCGTCCATTCCCAATCTGACTCGACTATCCCTCAATGATAATTGTATCAAAGGAGATGGTTTACACTATTTATCAAAATCAAAAAAACTATCCGGCCTTACTCTAGACAATTCTAAAATCAAAGCCGATACCCTCAATCATCTGGTAAAAATAAAATCACTGCGTTATCTGAGTTTAAGGGGTGAATCATTTGACGATTCACATGTGCTGCAGGTTGCAAACGTGAATCAGCTCGAGTATCTAGTGCTGAGTGATTCGCAAGTGACGGATCAAGGGGTAATTCCACTCACCCGCATGGAAAATTTGGAACAACTTTTTCTGACGAATACACAAGTCACCGACGAAGGAATTAAAAAACTGACCCAATTGGAGAGTTTGATGAAACTGGATTTGTCAAACACGCTGATAACAGATCAGGTAAAAGAGAGCCTCTTAAATATTCCACAACTTCACAGGGTGAATGTCAGTGGTACAAAACTGTCCGCTGCCACGATTCAGTCCTTGCGTGATTCGGGCATCGAGGTAATGACGTCTCAACCCGGAAATCTTCAATAATCGATCCTCAATCAAAAATGCCATTTCTTCCTGACACCGCCATTCCCAATCGGTTTCTAATCCCCTAAACTAACTTGACCTTACTCAAACAGTAAAAGAAATGTCGATTCAAGGATGATCAACTCATGTCAGACAGCACACAGGAAGTGGGCGGCAAAAATATTCGGGTTCTGGCGGCGGGATTCGTTGGTAATATTCTGGAATGGTATGACTTCGCCGTTTACGGTTTTTTTGCCCCTACGATTGGCAAACTTTTTTTTCCCTCTGACAATCCCACCACCTCATTGATCGCCGCCTTTGGTGCTTTTGCCGCTGGTTTTTTGATGCGTCCTGTCGGCGCGGTTTTGTTTGGTCATATCGGTGACCGGATGGGACGAAAAAAGGCGCTTACACTTTCCGTGATGTTGATGGCGATCCCGACGTTACTTGTCGGACTGCTACCCACACATGCCGAAATTGGTATCGCGGCGGCGGTACTGATGGTGTTGTTACGCATGGTGCAGGGAATTTCTGTCGGCGGCGAATATACGAGTTCGTTCGTGTTTCTCGTTGAACATGCCCCACCCGAACGTCGCGCCTTTTTTGGATCGTGGAGTATGATGGGGGCTACTTGTGGAATTTTGCTGGGCTCTGCTGTCGGTGCGTTGATCAATACATTCACGACGGACGAACAACTACTGGCCTGGGGCTGGCGACTACCATTTATCTCAGGAATTCTGGTCGCGTTCGTAGGATACTTTATCAGGCATGGCATTCCCGAACAGCCGATCTCAAAAGAAGCAACCGACCCGGAAGCCATGTCGCCGCTCAAAGACGCATTCACCAACCATCGCAAAGAGATGCTTCAGTCAGCGGGTCTGAATATGATGAATGCCGTCACGTTTTATACGGTCTTTATCTATCTGCCGACCTGGCTTGTAGACGAAGTCGGCGAGACCACCGCGGAAGCTCTCGACATCAACACCATCAGCATGGCGGCGTTAACGGTTTTCGTTCCCATCGCTGCCATCCTGGCCGATAAATTTGGACGCAAACCATTCCTGCTAATCGGGTCAGCGGGAGTGGCACTCTTGTCTCCCACGTTACTCGGATTAATGCATCATCACAATTTCGCCATGATTCTTACCGGACAAATTAGTTTCTCATTACTCGTCGCCTGTTTCGCAGGCGCGATACCGGCGACGATCACCGAATTGTTCCGACGTGGCGTGCGGGTGAGTGCCGCCAGCGTCAGTTATAATTTACCGTTCGCCATCTTTGGTGGAACCGCGCCGATGGTCGCCGCCTGGTTGCTGAAAGAAACGGGCGACCCACTTTCCATCGCCTGGTATCTCTCCGGCATCGCTACCATATCATTTTTCATCACGCTCACAATCAAAGAAACCCGTGGCACATCGTTGGATGAGTGATAGGTCTTGGATGAACATCTTGTAGTAAATCGTAAGTCGAAATATAATCCTCAACGAATCAGATCCGTCAGAAAGATCATTTATCACAAAGCGAGATTAAAATGATTAGAAAAATAGTTGTGACTATGATTGCTGCAATTTTCTTTTATTTGTTTTCATTCTTAGTTGTGGTTTCTGTCACCATGCAACCTTCCAAAGATTTCAAAACCTGTGAGAGCATTCATAATCACTTTGTCCGAATAGACAAGATTCATATTATTTACTCCCCTATTTTTCAGGCAATGCATCACAAAAACACCCTTGTTAATACTTTTGGAAAGATCTATTCCACAGTAGGTAACCGTAATGATATTTTCGTCTTATTCTTTTTGTACGAAAACCCAGGTATGGATTTAAATATTCAATGGCCTCTAGAATGAAATTGATGCTCCCAGAATCAATATAAACAAGAAGTACAGGCCACGAAATTTTTTGATCTGAAGACGATTATTTCAAAAAATGGGTAGTCCGGTTTCCGCGGCGAATTTCATTTTCTGTCCTTTGTTGAGCAGCACGTTTCCGCCTTGCTTTGCCTGCAGTATGAATTGCTTCAATTGCCCGTCGAAATAATCTTTGCCTGCTTGCACGCGTGCAAAATGAGTGGCGATGGTCGCGGCATCCAGAGCAAAATCGTAGAAGGCGACTTCGTCGATGACGCCGTTGAATGGTTCGCGGCCTATCAGGCTTTCGCCTTGCCCTGAAATCAGATTGCCGATCACTGCGGGAGTGGGGCCGCCGCTGATGATCATTGTTCCCACAGGAAATTGATGGCTCATTCGGCGAACGCCATCGATATAGATGGCTTTGACGCCGGTCCAACTATTATACGTTGCTGCGATATGATGCGGCTTGCCATCGCGCAATTCTTCCAGTGTCGGGCGGCCTGCTTTGCCGTCCAGGGGCAGATCCATTTCATTGTAGCCGACCCCCGACAGATATAGTCCAAACGAAAGACAGGGGCCTTTTTCGACAGAGGGAATTTGTGTCTGTCCGGCATTGTCATCATTTTGAAAGCTGAGCAAAATCCGATAGCTGCCATCTTCTTTACGGAAGATTTCGTCATAATCGAAGGGCGTTTTTTTCTGATGTGACTCCGTCGTCTGCCATTCGGAAAGCACCAGTGCTTCCAGCGTGATCCCAGTCGAAACCGAATAATCGCCGGTGCCCACGTCTGTCCCGCCTCCATTGCCTGCCAGCAGACTGGCATCGGGACGGTTATTAAATCGAACGGCCCCCTTGCCGATTAAACCGGAGATCCGCTTTGCATTTTTTCCGGCACGAATCGGGCTGCCGACAATCGAATCAGTAAGGGGTTGCATTTCAGGTTGATCGAAGTTCCAGAAAAAGCGGGGCAGGTGACCGCGTGCTTTCACTTCGACCTGCCCATCCAGCACATGCACGAAGGTCTCCGCCGCCTCATTCACACTGACTTCATATTCCGTGCCTCGATCGATCAATTCGACACTGGGAGTTTCCAGAGTGAATGGGGCTTTCGAGTCGGTCTTGTGGGTGGAAAGGGAACCGGAAAAGAGTGTTCCCTGATTTTTGTGTTCCATGCCAAACAGAGCCGGGCTGGCTAGAGAGATATCGGCGCCACCAGAAAAAGCGAAGTCCACATTTCCGGAAGTCAGTTTGACCGTTCCCGGCTGGAAATGATCTGTTACCGCCGGATGTTTTCCCAACAGCTCCCAGGTCGCCTGCATTGCATCATGTAGGGTGGCGACCTCTTCAGGGGGTGTTGTGTTTTCGTCAAAATAATATTGAGGATGACTCTCGGCGATTTGAGTCGGCGTTGTCGGTTGTTGATCTACGGGGAAAAACAAATAAAGCTCCAGAGCGCACAAACAAGTGACAAGACAGACTGCTGTCACCAGAGAGCGTCGAAACAGACGACTCTCTGCAGGCCGCGCAGTTTGCTGCTCTGCTGGCTCTATGACATTTGGTGTGAACGGAGAATCGTGAGCGGACATTATGCGCGTACTGGCGGTACCGGCCAGGCCGATATGCAGGAATACAAAATTCAAATACTGCCCGCGCAGTTCAGGAAAGTCTGTCAGCAGACGTTCCAGAGTTTCCATCTCGGATTCTGTAATAATGCCCGAACACTGTGCGTCGGCCAGTTCCAGCATCTGCTCGGGAAGAGTTTGTTCTGGTTCAGTCATCAAGACATCTCACTCGAAAGGCGGCGGTTCACACAATCAAATAAAACTTTCCGGATTTTCTTGATCGTTTTATATATGGCGTGCGAGGAACATTTCCAACGTTCGGCAACTGTGGCTGCGGTTTCCTGATCTCCGTAATAGGCGTCGATCAGTTCACGCTCGCGGTCATTTAATTTCTGTAAACAGTTCGTCAACGCCAATTGGCGCTGACTCAGATTTTCAAGCATACCAGTAGCATCTTCCGCTAATTCGGACACCAGCGTGTCACTGAAGATCAAACGTTTATTCCGAAACTTGCGGCGGTATTTTCTGACCTGATTAAAGGCAATGCCATTCGCCCAGTTCAAAAAACTGCGTTCCTGATCAAAGCGGGGAAATTCTTTCCATAGGATGACACATGTTTCCTGAAAGATGTCTTCTGCCGCTGTCACATCTAACACGAGCGATAGAATATAGCCAAAGATCTTGCGGTCTTCCCGTGAAAACAGACGGAAAAATTCTTCGCTTTTCATGGGATGATTCAGATCGTCACTCATTGGGAAGTTTTGTTTTGCATTCAGAGAAGATTTTTCTGGGAGACATGCACAATATGGCTCTACAATAGTATTTGGCGCCAGACCTCTGCGATTGGTACCATAAAACCATGAAATTAATTGAAAACTCAAAAAAACTGTACTAATTCCCAATTCAGCGCGCCATATACCCATGTAGGCAAAGTGTCTTCCGCAACAGATAACGGCCCCCGTTAATCAAATAATTTGATATTATCCCCAAAAAGTGTTCTCCTACCTTGAACAGAATAGAAAAAGCGAACATGTTGTTTTTCACCCCTCTGAAATGGAAATTGACGTTATCACTTTTTTCCCTGTGCTGGTTCCTTTTTTCATCATCGACTGTCGCAGACGAGTCTACTTTTGAAAAGCAGGTCGTGCCCATTCTGCAAAAACACTGCATTGAATGTCATAACGACAGCACAAAAGACGGTGGTCTCTCGTTGGAAAACCACAAAGGTTTAAACGCAGGTGGCGAGAATGGTCGTGTGTTGGTCGCCGGCGCTCCCGATGAGAGTCTTTTGCTGGATTATGTGATCGGCCCGGATCCGGAGATGCCCAAAAAAGGTAAAGCCTTAACAAAAGCAGAAGTGGAAACACTGAGACAATGGATCAAAGAGGGCGCGACATGGCCGACTGGTTTTCAAATTCGCGAAGCACAACTTTCAAAAACCGACTGGTGGTCGTTCCAGCCTTTAAAGCAACCGGCGGTGCCACAGCTCTCTCTGTCTGATAAGAAATTGATTCGCACGCCCATTGATGCGTTTCTGCTGGCTCGGTTACGAAAGAACGGTCTTTCGTTTTCTCCCCTTGCAGATCGACGTACTCTTATTCGGCGCCTGTATTTTGATTTGATCGGCCTACCTCCCACGCCGACGGAAATTTCGAAGTTCGTCAACGATCCGAATCCACGTGCCTATGAAGGGCTGGTTGATCGGCTGTTGGCATCGCCTCGCTATGGAGAACGCTGGGCACGTCACTGGCTTGATGTTGTGCATTATGCTGATACACATGGTTACGACAAAGATAAACTTCGCGAAAATGCCTGGCCTTATCGGGACTATGTCATTCGCGCTTTAAATGAAGATAAACCCTACACTCAATTTATTCAGGAACAGATCGCCGGCGATATCTTGCAACCCCATTCGCCCGATGGTGTGCCTGCCACCGGTTTTATTGTGGCGGGTCCCTTTGACTGGGTAGGACAGATCGAAATCAATGAAAAACTCATCGAGAAAAAAATCACGCGAAATCTGGATCGGGACGATATGGTGGCCACCGTCATGAACAGCACGGTTAGCCTGACCGTTCAATGTGCCCGCTGTCACAATCATAAGTTTGATCCGATTGCACAGGAAGACTATTACGGCCTGCAAGCAGTCTTCGCGGGCATCGACCGAGCTGACCGCGATTATGAACCGAATGCAAAGTCGGCCCGCAAGCGAAAAGCATTAATGGCATCTCAAAAAAAACATCTGCAACAAAAGCAGGCTCTCGAAGCGAAAATCCGCGAGCGCGGCGGGAAATCGCTGGTAGAACTGGAAGAACAGATTGCAGAAGCCTTCAATGCGAAAAAAGGACAAGGGGTTGAATACGGTTATCACAGCCAAATAGAAAAATCAGACAAAACGAACAAATGGGTACAGCTCAACTTCAAACAGCCGATCACTGCCGACCGAATCACACTGATGGCCGCCTATGATGATTACAATAAAATCGGAGCGGGCTTTGGTTTCCCTAAACGATTCAAACTGGAAATTTCAGATACCGCTGATTTTACAGCGAATCAAACAATCATCGCGGACCACACACAGACAGATTATCCCAATCCGAAAACGCGACTTGTAATCTTCGATTTGAAAGGCCAAAGCTTTCGA
>NZ_CALEMX010000319.1 GCF_937910335.1 uncultured Gimesia sp.
GCAGCCACGCCAAACCTTTTCAATCCTATTTCGAAACGGGTTTTCCACATGGTAAAGATCAATTCATTTCCGTCACGGCAAGCAGCTGGGCAACCGTAGCGATGTTGTTGTCGCTGCCGAAAACCAAATAAGCCTGAAGAACATCTAACAGACTCTTATGCGGGAAAGAACGCATTTCTTACCTTCGGAAATCCATAGAATTCTGCTATAAATCGTGAGTAACAACCAATCGAACGCTGAATACACATAAGGATTGATGACTATGTTTAGCCGTATTTCTAATGGATGGGCATTAACCAAACAAAGCTTCCGGGTTTTGATGCTGGATAAAGAACTCTTACTGTTCCCGATCATGAGCGGTATTTCCTGCCTGCTGGTTCTCGCCAGTTTTGCACTCCCCCTCTGGAATAGTAAATATGCTTCAGTTGTAATGAATGATCAACAGGTCCCACAAGATCCCATTGCCTATATCATTCTATTTGCTTTTTACTTCGTAAACTTTTTTGTCATCATCTTTTTCAACTCTGCTTTGATGGCCTGTGCCATCATTCGTTTGAAAGGAGGCAATCCGACAGTCACCGATGGATTCAGAGCCGCCATGAATCGGCTGCCACAGATTGCGGGCTGGGCACTGGTGAGTGCCACCGTGGGATTCATCCTGAAGATGATCGAATCCCGATCTGAAAAAATCGGACAACTCGTTGCCGGCCTGTTGGGCATGGCCTGGTCCATCACCACTTATTTTGTGATTCCCGTACTGGTCGTGGAACAGAAGAGCCCCATCGAAGCCATGAAACGCTCTGTTGGAATTCTTCGCAAAACCTGGGGAGAGTCACTCGTTGCCAACTTTGGCATTGGTCTGATCGTCTTTCTAATTATGATTCCAGTTTTTATTATGATCGTCGCCGGCGGTTTCATCATTGCATCTGGCAATGTAATTCTAGGAGGAGCCCTCATCGTCGTGGGTTTCATATCCATACTATTAGTTTCGCTCGTCTCAACCGCCATCCATTCTATCCTAATCGCAACCATCTATCTGTATGCAGCGGAAGATGAAGTTCCAGACCAGTTTGACCGTTCACTCATAGAACATGCATTTGTGACGAAATAAGACAGCGGGAAACAAGATTCTATCGAAAATCTTCGAAAAAAGGAGCATACAAGAATATTTCGGGAACTATCTCCAGAGGACACATCTCTAATAATGAGACAACTCTTGGAAAGTTTTCTCTCAAACAAGCGATCAAAAATCATGCTTAGACCCGACCTCATTAAATTAAATTGTCTGATGATTTTTTTCAGCCTGACTGCAAATTCCGTTTCTAATGCGACGATTATTGAATTCCAATCACTCAAAATCGATTTGACGAACTCCGAAG
The DNA here is from genome assembly GCF_937910335.1 of uncultured Gimesia sp. Classification (GTDB taxonomy): domain Bacteria; phylum Planctomycetota; class Planctomycetia; order Planctomycetales; family Planctomycetaceae; genus Gimesia. The sequence goes on from NZ_CALEMX010000319.1 coordinate 1,380, forward strand.
ATACCGCAGCAAAAGCGCGCTGGTTTCCTGTAGACAAACTCACGATAAACGATAAAGGACTGGGTTGGGATGGATCGGCAGATTCATCACGTGATGGATGGATTCAAACGAAACCTATGGCTGTCGGCTTATCATGGAGGACCGCTGCTTCAATCTCACTGCAAGTCACACTGGATCCTGCTCCCACAGAAATCACGTTGCAAAATGGCCTAAAATTCACTCCGGATACAGGCACCGTTTTTGCCCGCTATTCTCCTGACCTAAAACATTGGTCAAGTTGGCAGGAGTTGCAGAGAACGAAACCAAGTCAAGATCTGACTCGGAAAAAACGTGGTCGAAACTTCAGTGGCAGGTTGACGGTTCCCAGACGACAGCGAAGTTCCTATGGCACATTGCTCTCGAAATACTCAGAACTAGATGTCCCGTGGAGAAGTGATGAAGAAGCGGCAGTCCGATGGATTTTGAATCAACAGCCTGAGTTCTTCTCTGAAAACCTGCCTTTCATCGGTTATGTCGAGTTTCTGTTTGAAGGTGGATTCTATGGAAATCAACGCTTAAGAACATTTAAGGCAGATGTTTCTTATGCTTTAAGTGGGTTACATACAATTCCACGAGACAGGGAAGCTTACAAGAACCGGTTTTCACTGCGCTGGCGATTGAAAGCCAAAGGCATCAAAGTGGATCGCATCAAACCACAAGATAAATAGCGATCAACTGGATCTCGTTCGTACTCTCATTTTTTTGAGGCATGATCAGCGCGTCGCCACACTTGACGACACTCAAGTGAGTAGTCCGTCAGCATCCCTTCCACTCCCGCCGCGCGTATTTGATTCCAGACAGCTGGATTCCGGCGGGCCGCTCCTGGACCAGCATAATTGAACAAAACCTGTTTTCCTGCTTGCTTGAGGCGATCCACTTCTTTTTTTTCTGGCGGAAATGTGAGTAGAAATACATCCAGAACATTTTCTTTTAAACGCTTGTCAATACTTTTTCGATTCACATTTTGACCAATTCGAAAACGTGGGTTCAATTGCTTCAGCCGCTTACTCATCTCTGCATTCTGATCGAAAGCAAAACAATCCTCGAATAAATCATATTTTTTGACCAGATCGACCAGTTGTTTTTCACCAGCCGGATTCAACTGCTTAACATTCAAAGCGATGATCGATTCCCCTTTTTTTCTGTCTTTGATCAATTGCAGGGTTTGTTCCAGGGAAGGAATCCGCGTCCCGGCAAAAGCAGGATCGAACCAACCCCCTGCATCAAGCCGCTGCGCTTCAGCCCACGTGATATCACGAATTGATTTCTCTAAACCGTTCGTCGTTCGCTGTAAACCATCATCATGAATAACCACCAACTCTCCATCTTTCGTTGTGCGAATATCGAGCTCAAAACCGATTCCTAAATCGAGGCAAACACTAAAAGCCGGCAACGTATTTTCCGGAGCATGTCGTAACATTCCTCGGTGCGCAATCAATATGGGATCTGCACCGAGCGAAAATTGTGATAAAAATACCAATCCCAGAAGAACCAGCATTAAACTCTTCAATCTCATCATCTAATGATATCCCTTGTCTTATCAAGCAAAATAAAATCGTGGCTTTTTAATATTTATGACATCATACTAAGCGTTAAGATAAAAAGCAGGTCATATCAGTTAAGAATATGCTTGTAGACTTCCCCCTCGACTCTCTATCATCATAGGTGCCTTTCCACTCACACATGCTGCCTCTTATGGAATACACCATGCTTTACCCACCACTTCTTTATCTGGGTCTTTTACTGACATCGAGCCCCATACTCGCCGCAGATTTTGAAATCCAATTGAAATCGTCAGCTGCAGCTTGCCAAAGACATCTCGCGCGACTGGCAAAAGAGGGTTACACCTTGTCAGACATCAGCGTTTATCAGGGAAAACGAAATAGTCAATTCGCAGCAATCGCTATCAAACTACCAGAGCAAAAAGAATGGAAAGCTCATCTCAATCTTGATTCACAACAACTTGCCACAAAGCTAAAGCAATACGCCAGAAATGGATTTCAGCCAGTCGTTATCAGTGGTTCGGACCAAAAAGGAACTTCTAGATTCACCGTCATCTGGCACAAAATTGATCAAGTGGAGCATATTGTTCGGCATTCATTATCGGATCAAGAACTTCAAACTGAGTTAAGGAAATTACAAGATCAAGGTTACACTCCACTCAAACTGGATGGCTACACACTCAAAGGCCAAGCCAGGCATGCGGGCATCTGGAGTAAACGGAACGATATCACCTGGGAAACCATCTGCAATATTCATTTCGATAACATCCAAAAAAAATTTGATGATTTCTCCTCACGCGGATTTCGCCTGGCCGACCTCTGCGGCTTCGTTATTGATGGCAAGCCCTTTTTTCACACAATCTGGCACAAAGAAATCGATAGTACCTGGATTTCACGATTCCACATGCCTGAGAGTGATTATAAAAAAACAGCTCAACAGATGGCCGCCGATAAATATCAAATATCTAATATCGATGGTTATCGAGTTAACAATAAAACCTATTTCGCGACGATCTGGAAAAAAGAGGAAGACCAGAAACGATTCAACCCTCCCACCAGGAAAACCATCGCTGACATCCTTGTTGCAGGTCGCTACCAGAAAGAACTCGCTTCTCTGGATGATTCGCTAAAGAAATTCCTGCTAAAACATAACGCTCCTGGTGCGGCTGTTGCAGTCAGCTATCACGGTAGACTCGTCTATGCACGCGGCTTTGGATACGCTGACTTGGAACAGAAACAACCAGTTCAACCCGATAGCATGTTCCGAATTGCCAGCATTTCAAAACCAATTTCAGCGGTTGCGATTATGAAACTTGTGGAACAGAAGAAGCTCAACCTGAACACGAAAGTCTTTGATATCCTCAAAGAATATCGGAATCAACTTGCGCAAAAAAACGTTGATCCGCGACTGAAAGAAATTACGATCGGGCAGTTACTACACCATTCAGGGGGCTGGGACAGAACTGCATCCTTCGACCCGATGTTTCGTTCCGTTTACTTCGCAAAACAACTTGGAAAAACTCCTCCCGCCCAAACAGATGACATCATTCGCATGATGATGAGTCACCCCCTAGATTTTAATCCGGGTGAACGTTTTGCTTACTCGAATTTTGGCTACTGCTTATTAGGTAGAGTGATTGAAAAGGTCACCGGACAATCGTATGAAAAGTATGTCCAGGAAACCGTGTTCAAACCTTTGGAGATTAGTAATATTCAACTGGGAAAAACTTTATTGAAAGATCGTAAAAAAAACGAAGTCAAATACTATAGCCCTCTGGTGGGGTCATCTGTGTTTTCTGAGAAAGCATTACAACGAGTATCGCACCCTTACGGCGTCTGGTGCCTGGAAGCGATGGACTCGCATGGGGGCTGGATCGCCTCGGCTCCTGATCTCGTGCGGTTTGCCACTGCTTTCAATCTGCCCGATCAATGTCCCATTTTAAAAGCACCAGCGATTTCACAAATGTTTGAACGTCCCGCCGGACTTGCCGGTTTTGATTTCAACGAAAACCCCAGAGACACCTATTATGCTTGTGGCTGGATGGTAAGGCCCATTGATACCGCAGGTAATGCAAACCACTGGCACGCCGGCTCGCTCGAAGGAACTTCGACACTGCTTGTCAGACGCTACGACCACATCAACTGGGCCATCCTGTTCAATACACGTCGTGGTAAGGATCAGAAACAACTCTCATCACTGATCGATGGCCCGATGCATCAATGGATTAACCAGATCGAAAAATGGCCTGAAAAAAATCAATTCAAACACGATAAAAAATAATCTTCATAGCCTTATCTTCGACTCGGAAAAGATTATTTCTTCAAATGCTGATCAAAAAACTGATAGGCGGTTTCACGTGTCGAGGAAGGAAAATCGTGTCCTGCTTCCGGGTAAACCGCTCGTAAATTTTCTGGTTTTCCAGCCAGCTTATAAATCGGGTTTGCGATTTGAATCACATCTTTCACACCCGACACCTCAAAATTACTATCACGGATCGGAGAACAGGCCAGAAACGCGCGCGGTGCAAAGCTCGCCACGATTTCTGTAAAATCGAAGGGCACCAG
>NZ_CALEMX010000320.1 GCF_937910335.1 uncultured Gimesia sp.
ATTTCCGGGCTTAATGGCGATACCGCTAGATTTCATTTCCGGACACCCTGCTAGATAATTAGGCAGCTTGGCGGCGCGCTTCAGCACCGGGATTGATTCGGGTTGTTTCAATTCTGCCAGCGTCGTTACTGCGGCCTCGATTTCACTCGGCGCGGCGCCGGTATGAACGGAGTCATGGATCAGTTCCAGGAGTATTTGTCGCGTTTCGTTGGAGATCGTATTCTTGCGTTTCATCATAGTCGCGATGGAATCCGTGTAGCTAATAAGCCACTCTTCATGCTTGCGGACAAATGGCGCCATTTGAGCCATTCTTAAGGCGGTCTTCTCGCCACCATAAGACGCCAATTTTGATAAGTAGTCACTATTGAACCCCATACCATCCAAGGAAGCGCCCAAGTAGAGTTTTTCCCAGTCCAGCCCCACGTATTCAATGAGTCGCTTTTGCCATTCAAATTCAGGGTCATTTCGGTAGCCATACCGCGATCCTTACCAAGACGATTCCACCTGAAGTAATGCCCCGATGCTCTCGGCAAAGCGCCCGTTTTTGACCAACGCTAAGAGAACTGCTAGAGATTTCGGAGCGAATAAGCTTTCGCTGCCGGTTCCACAACCCCTCCCCACCCGAAAGGCATGATGCATGTAAGGGTATCCACTTTTGGCTGCGTCAGCGTCTCTTGAATTACTTTGTAAAACTGAGGCCAGTTCTGCTGAGTATAGATAAATTCTTTGTCCATGATCTGTTTGTTATACCGCTCATAAGGTGCCATTGCATTCTTGTAATAGCGCCAAGCGTCAAGCAGGTCTGGGGGCAGGTCGGACAATGTGTCACGTGCTTCCGAAGAATCGACCGGAAATTCGACTTGAATTTTCTTCCGCTTCTTCAGCACGTCCTCAATCTGAAGCTTGCAAGCATAGGGCAACAAAGCTTCGATATAGATCGACTGCAGTTTGGAACTGGCCGACAGCGCTCCGTATCGTCGCGCCGCTGTGTCGTAACCTTTCTGCCCATTGAGCTCGCAGAGGGCAGAGACCAAGGGGATGATGGCACTGTGCGTAGAGTATTTCAAGTCGGCTTTCTGCTGTGCTTTAATCGCCTGATCCAGGAGTTTCGTCAGAGCGGGACAATAAGCCGAATTGGGAGCACGGACGCACTCCTCGCAGATTGCCTTGACTCCGTAAGAGTCAAACTCCTGCGCTATGACTAATTTTTCCAAGCGATCCTTGAGGGAATCAGTGGAATTTTCAGCCAATAATCCTAGTGGAGCGATCAAGAGAAATAGACCAAAGGAAATGAATCGGCTGTGCATAGCATTTACCTTTCAGACAGTTCGCTCATTTTTGAACAATTGAAAGACGATTGAGACGTGTAGTTTGTTCCCAAAATCTGAAAAGAACATTCTGGATAATCATAAAATAACCCGGCATCGACTGTCACAGACTGTGTACCAGTTGCAATATATAGTCGGTTTCGGTTCTCGCTCAAAGCCTAGATGTCCCAGATTGTCACCTGATCGAAGCGAGTCGCATCGAGACCGAGGAATTTCGTAATACGTTGATTAAAACGTGTATGCCGAAGCCCTTCCAAACAGAAATCATCACATCGAGCTTGATTCCGAGAAAACGTATGGCTTCCTCGCACACATATGGAGTCCGCGTATAGGATCGTTTGAGTGATTGTACGCGATACGACGACTTTCGTTGACTGAATCCACACTTTCGCAGGGGCATCGCAACACCTACCCCAAAGTGATGCCGAATTCCAATCTTGGGTATCCGCGTATGACATATCCACCTTGAGCGAATGCCGTGCAATTAGTGACCATATCTCGCGTCACTTTGCATTATTCATGAGTCGAGTGGAGATCCGATTGCGTATCTTCTTGTCGATCTTGGAATCCAATCTGAGCCAGCCATGCGGTCGGCCAAATAACGTTCGGCAGCACTCGCTACCTATTTTGTGAACGTCTTGGCAACCACCTCGGATCCCTCAGAAGTTTCCGCAAGCCAGCGATCCGTGAATATTTTATAGTGCTCGCTAGTAGACTTGAGTAAGTCGATTTTATTACACGAGGGCAATTTCATGTTGACCTGATGAACTTTTACCGTCTCGGTGGTCATGTCGACTACGAAGATACGTCCCTCAGTCAAGTCGATTCGCTTTCCCTGAAAAATCATTCCCTCGCTGAGAAGTTTGTCTTTGACTGCATCAAACTCCGCCTTGTATGAAAACATAAGGCGGCTTTGGTCGAAGCGTATTTCCTCATTGAAGTTGACGAGTCGTATCTTGCCGTCTGATGAATCACTGCTCGTTGCTGGATCAGGGTTTCCGCGTTCAAACACGGTATTTGCAGTTGCGCTGTGTTTTATCAAGACTAAATAGTTGAGCTTCCATTCTCCATTAGGTGCTTGGACACAGCCAAATACAAAACCCGGTTGTTCTGGAACAAGGTACGCATGGCCGTGTGAGACGGGCTGCTGGTTAGTACCGCTGAAGACGACGCCACCACCGATTTCGAAAATGCTCCTTCCTTGTCCGGCAACCGACGATGCCTGGAATGAGAACATCAGGATGGCGATAGCAAAGCATAGATGCCGTGTGATCCTCATTGCTACTCCATTGTGAAGCGTGTTAAGGTCTGAATTCCTGCCTAACTATTGATAGACAGAATTTGATTCTGTCCAAAAACTATCAGAATTTTTGTATAGCGTCAATTGGAAACAATATAGACTCGCGTCAACATCCACGATTATTCAGGGATGACCGAGCAGGTTTACGTGATGTGGATTGAGAGATTCTTGCGTTTTCATCGTGAACGCAATCGGGTCCGTTGGAAGCATCCTCGTCAGATAGGAAAGACGGACATCGAGCAATATGTATCATATTTGGCGGTCGAGAAAGATGTGGCAGCTTCAGCTCAAAATCAGGCCCTTTCGGCAATCCTGTTCCGCTACGGCAAAGTATTGGAAATCGAGTTGCCTCCCATTTGGCAGTTTGAAGGTCGATGTGAACTCGCTACGGTGAAACGACTGATGCGCCGAACCGATCAAAAGATGTTTCCGAGAAACCTTCGTTAAAACGTGCATGCCGAAGCCCTTCCAAACAGAAATCATCTCATCGAGTCTGAATTCGCGAAAAGGTATGGCTTCCCCGCACACGTATGGAGTCCGCGTATAGGGTGGTTTTACCGTGTGTCCGTGACTTCGTTGAAATTCGCGGACGAATTGCTCACTTCGCTCCGTCCCATCCGATTTTACAGGTCGGCAAAGACTTCTGGAGCTTGGCAACACCTATGGCGGTGACTTTGGTTTTCTGGAGAGTAAGAAGCTTGAGCTTCGTTAACCCCTTGAGTTGTGCCAGCCCCGTGTCACTGACTTTCGTGTTGAAGAGGTGCAGTAAATCGAGATTTTTTAAATCGTGCAGATTCATCAGGTCCGCGTCTGCGATATCAGTGTTACTAAGAACGAGACGTTTCAGGTGCGACGATTCCTTGATGAGCGCAAGGTGTGCTTCGGTGATACGGGATTTCGAAAAGTCCATCGCGGTGGCTGGTTGTTTGCGGAACGCTTGCTGGGAGAGAGATACCGTAATGGTTTTTTCCCACAAGACTCGGCTGCCACCGGAACGGGGACTGGGAAGCCAACCGTGCTCCGGCCGATCGGCAGTTTCAAACAGCACGAATTCATACGCGACGGTCTTGTCTCCTCCCTGATATTGGTACCATGCGTCGATGCTATTCCGATCATCAGGTTGCGGTGAACCTCCCTGTAATCTACCTATATTATCCTGCCTTTTTATGTAGATGAAAGTTGCCACATAATGTCCGTTCCTAACGGGTACTGTCACTTCTACGGCATCTTCCTTCGCAAATCGAATAGTGGGCACTGGAACGATTTTCGCGTCTGTCTCGCTGCGAACCTTCATCAACTCTTTCTCAAGTCGAAGACGTTTGGGGACCAGATATACCCTCGTCTTTGCTGTCTCCTTACGGACATCGATCTGAAATTTTCCGGAAGTGATCGTGCCGTACCAAAAACCGGCGTTTTTCCATTCGGCTTTGTTACGCCACGATTGCGGCCGCTTTTCAGAGAACGAATACTTGACTCGACATTCGTAAATGCCGGGTTCAATGGCTTTGTAAAGAGTGGCCAATGGAAAATCAACTTGCCATCGCTTCAACGAAGTCCCATCCAAGGGACGAGCAAATTTTCCTGAATCCAAAAGCAGCATGCCGTAAGTTGGGTCGTAAGGTCGAATGGTAAAAACTTTCCCAGTCTTCAGATTCGACAGCGATAAGCTAATAAATGCAGCGGGAAGAAATCCATTGAGCTGACGGACTCCTGGCTGAAGAGTCTTGGGGTTGCTACGCAGTTCAACATTCACTTTAACAGGCATTCCCTGTTCGATTGCGGCCGGTACCTCCACCCGGCATTGCAATCCATGCTGCTGCACGCCCCAAGGGGATGTTTGCATCGGTGGACAACTCGGTTTGTCCCCCCAAACACTGCCTGATACGAGCAATAGAATCGCAAAGGGGATCACATTTCTTGACATGATTCTGACTATTAACTCCTAACGGATGGGACACTCGCGCCAAGTGATATCAGCAACCTTAGGAAAGAATGATACCAAATGCTGTAACACATGGAAGTTGGATTTTCTCGCCCAATGGATGCAAGCTGAGAAGCTCAAGCCCCACTCGGCCAAATCCCTGAGAACCTCGAGTTCGTATTCACTCGATCAATGTGACGTTCCCCTATACCGTGGGATGATAGATCTCGTCAGCCCTGCGTCTTCTTAGAGTAGCTATAAAAAAATGAGTCTCCCGTAAAACGTTAGTTTTTCTTTGTCATGATTATTTCTTTGGCTCCATTGAATTTCCAATTTTTCGTTATTTTGCATACTTGCGAATCCCAATCGAGGCTATCAATTTCTTCCCAGAATATAACAGTCCCACGCCGCCCAAAAGCGTGTCCTTTATCTTCCATTACAAAGAATGCGAAATCGTTGTCAATAACTTCATAACCGGAACTCAAGTTGAAACAAATGTTATAACCTGATTGTTGTTTATATCTGGAGATTTCCCAAAAATAAGGAACTAGTGATATCCGGTAATCTAATTGTGCCCGTTTCTCCAACCAAACCTCATTAAACTCAATTTTACCCCCATTCCAATCAACTTCATTCGGACTGAATAAAAAAATCAGGTTCAATGACTCGAATTGGACAAAAGTCGAATTCTGAACAACCGCCCAAACTCATTGAATCGACAGCATCAAGTGGATTTCTAGTTTTTACCAACCAATCCGAGAATAGGCATGCCTTCCACGCATTCATATCAAATCCACGAATTAGGGGGGTTTAACTATTGAAGTTCGAAAATAGGTCATGCGACGTTTTTTCATAGTCGTAAATGAATTAGAGAAAATATCAACCATTCTTTGGAATTTCGTCAGACAATGAAACGCTGACCAACCGTAGCGACAGTGCTTCAGCGTTTCCAGGCCTGGATGATATAGCGTTTGATTCGTACGCCCGCTTTCTCGACCAATTCGGAATCGATTCGCTGATAGTAGAGGTCGAGGATTTCGTTCATGAGATCTTCTCGAATTTCCTCTGATACATGACGGGCCACCGGTACCCAGGAACAAAAAAAGTCGGCTAAAGCCTGCCGAGTGCCGAAGTACTCATCGCCGATGATTTCGTCGAAGCGATCAATATAGAATCCATTACCGCGAATACATCGCATCATGCGTTCGCGCGTCCAGTGATTGTACGGATCATCAAAGTCCAACAACAGCGGCTTCCAATGGCTGCGTTCCGATACAATGGACACAGCGTCCCAGAAATCTTCGTGGTCAGCCTGGAACCCTACCAGCACACGACCACCACTAGACAACCCGCGATGGATACCGCTCCAGACATCCCATTGTCGTTTCACCCAATGAAGGATGCTGAACGAACAAACCAGATCGAATGAGTGGTCGAACTCGAGCTGATCGGCGTTCATCTGCTGAAAATCGAGTCGTCCCGGCTCGGCATACGTACGGCGGGCAAATTCGACCATGGACGGGGAAACATCCACGCCGACAACCTGGCTGGCGGGCATTTGCTCACTGAGATATTTCGTAACGGCGCCGTTTCCACATCCAATGTCGAGTACCCGTTCGTACATTCCAAAGTCGATACGCTTCAGAGCCTCTAACGCCTGTCGATACTGCATCGAGGAATTGTCTGCATATTCCGATCCATCCCAGAGGTCTTTCGCATCTATCATGACAAACTCCCGCTACCGAATATGCATTTCTGGCTGCCGAATTCATTGTCGTCCGTTGAGAATATTGAGGTCCGTACCGAGCTCCGTTTCAGTAATCAGCGGCTTCTTAGGGTAAGGCAGCAACGGGTTGTTAGCAACGCGAAAATATTTGTCAGCGACCAACGATGATGCCTTGCCATAATACATACATATTTCGGCGTCATCAGGACGATTTTCGGAAATCGCCTTTTGTTGCTCGTTTTTGTACTCGACAGAAAGTTGTTGATGATGGGTGCCCCATCCACGACAGAAGTCAGACTTGTTCCAGAATGTGAGCCCGAGATAACTCACGTACATCACCGCTCCCAAAAGCGTAAATATAATCACTCGAACTTGAAATGTTGGCATTGAAATTTCCTGGTGAATTGTGCTGCCTGTTTTGTCGAATCGGGGAGTACCTATTGTATTCCAGCGGATTTTCATTCGCTGTCAGTCC
>NZ_CALEMX010000321.1 GCF_937910335.1 uncultured Gimesia sp.
CGAGGCTGCCCGCCGTTCAACATGTAAGAATAATATGAAGCAGCTTGGCCTGGCGCTGCATAATTATCACGATACATTTAGAGTGCTGCCTCCCGGTCATATTGGCCGCTGTACAACCCCCAAACTGAATGCCACCGGGTTGACGATGTTGTTGCCCTACCTCGATCAAGCTGTTCTGTATAATCAGTATAATTCCAGCGGCGCAGCGACGCTCTACACGAATACTTCAGCTGGTACTTTTTCCGCTGGTGATGACCCTGTTGCAAACGGAAATGCCGCTGTTGTAAAAAACAAAATAACTGCTTTTCTATGTCCTTCGGATAGTGCTGCTGAGATAATTACATATCCGACCGCACACTACGGGATCTCTTCGACTAATACAGGAACCGGCGGTGCAAAAACAAACTATGACTTCTCTACTACGACCTATTACAACGTTTGTGATAACTGGTCGGCGATTGCGTCGACAAGCCGCTGTATGTTTGGAGATAACAGTAAATGTAAATTTAACGATGTCAAAGACGGCACCAGTAATACCATTATGATGGCCGAAACGACTCGGTCTGTTTACAATGGTGGGACAAATGCCTGGGGGTATCGGGGTCACGTCATGGTTGGCTTGAATCTGGTTTCCTACCCGATCAATCGTTTTTATTACTCCACTTCGGTTCCACCAGAACTCCCTCAGGGAAAGCTGGGGAGTTGGTCGTATGCGGGAAGTTTTCATGTGGGTGGGATGCATTGCCTGTTAGCAGATGGTTCGGTTCACTTTGTAAGTGAAAATCTTGACACCACCATACGGCAGAATCTTGCGAGGATGGCTGATGGGAAAGTACTTGGTGAATGGTAATCGTTCATTGATAGTTCGCTCCGGTTCACTCGAAATAATTTTTCCGAAGAATATTATTACTGTATAAATTAGGGAAAACAGACTTATGTTTATCAAGTTTTGTTATCGTCTTTCTCTCTGCATCCTGGTTTTTGGGGTATCAGGATGCGGAGGAAGCACTGATTCCAGTCCACTCCCCGAAACGGCACCCGTTATGGGAGTAGTAAGCCTGGATGGAAATCCTCTGGAGTTTGCGACAGTGACCTTTGTGCCAAGCGGCTCCACAAAAGGCGTTGAGTGTGTAGGGCTGACTGATGCATCGGGAAAATATACACTCAAACAGATCCGTGGTGCAGAAGGTGTTCCACCGGGGGAGTATCGGGTTGTGATTAATCATTTGGTAACGAGCGACGGTACACCATATAAGCCGGGTAGTGATATTGCTCCGATTACAGCGGGGGCAGAGGAAGCACTACCGGTGCGTTATAGTAGCGTCGACAAAACTACTTTGACAGCGAAGGTCTCTGCAGAGGGGGGAGAGTTTCCGTTTGAATTGAAAGTTAAGAAAAAGAAGTGACGTCAACAGACTTTGTGTTACTGAGTCTGTGAGGCTTCTGCAGTTCCTTGCAGACGAATGATTTCATCTTGTATAGGGATTATTTTCCTCTCAGAAAAAGTACCTAAGGCTGAGAAAACTCTTTTTCTAAAGCAGCGTTAATTGTTGGCTCACCATAAATTTGATTGGGATTGTAGTTTCCTAAACTAATGACATGTTCTCCTTCTCGATTGAAAACCTGGCAGTGTGGTAGCGCCCCACCGTCGATTTTAAAAGCGCGCATTGTTTCCTTAGTAGGTCCTTCTCGACTGATGAATGTTTCAAAAGGTGCCCGTTGTTTTTGCAGATATTCAATCACTTTTTTCTGGTTCTCTGGATTGTCTTCGTCAAGACTGATTGTGATGATCACCAGTCCTTGCTCTGCGTACTTCAGATGCCATTCACTCAGATGATGAAATGACTCCAGGCACATCGGGCACCAAAGTGCCCAGAAGTCAAGCAGTACGACTTTTCCCTTATGCTTTTCAATTTCAGCTTTTAAACCAGTCGGTGTAATCTCTTGTAGATTGATTTGGACGGGTGGTAATTTGGAAATGATCGCCTCCGGTCTGGAAAGCGGTTCTGGATCGGACTCCTGAGTGTCAGGTGTACCTCGCTGACACGAAAGTAGAAAACAGAGCATGATTGAGATCAGGATGAAGTTTTGAGTCATGGCAGGGATTACTATAGATTTAAAATAACAAGAATTATTAACGAAACAGACAGAGTAAAAAAATGTCCTTTCCAGATGTACGTTCTGGAAAGGACGTAGATTGATAAATGATCCGATCAATGAAAGAACACTTTGTTTGATCCTGCAGAATTAACAGCAGGTGAATTCAAATTCAGTGATCTCTCGATGAAATACAAATCAGCTATTTATTGATACTGACTACTTGATTGTCACTAATCGCATGCAGGTATCTCCAAGTCCATCCGTCGATACTGTCAGATGCAAAATGGACAGAACCATCCACCATCAATACGTGTACCCCTCCTGCATGGTAGCTACGGGCAATACCTATATTAGAACCACTAGTACTGGTTCCATTACATCCGTTTGGTGTGGAAATTTCCCTGATGGTATAAACCGTTCCACCCACAGCGGGTTGAGCCCAGCCATATTTGCCCTGACTTGTACCACCGATATTACAATCTACTTTAGTTTTGTTCTGAGCAAACTCAGAAAAACAAATGGTGTTGGATGTTCCATCGGTAAGGAGCCTTAATTTCATTGCAGGATGCGTGAGTGCGGTACCAGCCTCGTTTAGCTGGCCGGCTCGTTCAGAAAAGACACCTGTACCTGAACCAGTTGTACCATGCAAGCCACAAAAACCGTAAGGATGGTTTGATCCTGCTCCCGGATAATTGTGTGTTGCTCCACCAGTCGAATGCATGTCGCTGGTACGATTGTCACTGGGGCAAATATAGACTGGGAGTTGTGTATCTCTGGCAGCCTTATTATTTGCATGATCATAACGTAGATTCATATCTATCTTGTTATAAACATTGGCCTGATCAAGGTAGGGTAACAACATGGTATGCAGCGTATGAAAACTATGCGGAATGCCTGTGGTGTTGAGTGCTGAAGCACTATAACTTCCGCAACAGCATCCTCGACCGTTAGGTGAAATCGTCGCTCTTGGGAAAACCCCCGATGTTCTATCGAGATAGTTTGCGAGTGCTAATCCAATTTGCTTCAGGTTGTTTTTACAAGTGCTTCGCCGGGCCGCTTCTCTGGCCTGTTGCACAGCTGGTAACAGCAATGCAATCAGGATGGCTATGATCGCAATCACAACCAGGAGTTCAATTAATGTAAATGCCTTACGTTTCATCTGAAGTGTCTCCTTCATGTAAAAGGAATGAAAAATAATCTTCCGAAAAAAATTGTGCTTCCAGTAAAACTTTATGTATTGCTTGTTTTCAGTTAGCTTGATCCTGATAAAAAATGAATCAATTATGTTCTGGCAATCGTTTCTACTTTGACTTGAGCTCAAAATCAAAGGTGGTTTTGGAATCAGTCACGTCAGCTTTTAATTCACTGTTGACGCCATATTTTTTATAGGGTCCGGTTTCAATGGCTGCCGCGCCTTCTTCCTCTCCGTTTTCATCTTTCTTCTCATTGACCATGACGGCGTAACTGGCAGGGAAAACATTCTCCAGAGAATACTTTCCTTCAGAATCAGTGACAGCTGCAAACTGGCGATTTTGAGCAGGAGCTCCTGCATCAAGTCGTTTCATAATGATTTCAACATTGGCAGATGGCTTACCATCCAATGTGATTGTTCCGGAGACTGTAAGGGGTTTACCGAGTTCAGCTGTAGGGTCTCCGCCGCAACCATAAAACATAATGAGCGAGAGCATGAAAATAGAAAGTAAAGAGCGGCTCACCGGTGATCTCCTGCGATTGAATAAGCAGAAAATAATAATTTAAGACATGTGATTTATAGAATAACAATTTATTTTCAGAAAGAAAAGAAAAATCACTAAATTATATTATGGATATTTTCTTTTGAAATATGCTACTGAGCGGGCACAGTAACACGATCAAACGCAGATCAAATGAAATTTGCCTCTAGATTTTGAGAACTGCTTTGACAGGATCTGGCATTTTAGTTTGGTTGATCAATGTCGATGTGAGATTGCGTGAACCACCTGATTTGATTGGAGAAATGGCGAAGTGAAGAATGAGGCGACTCAATGCGCTGGTTGCATCTCATGGCCTCCCAGTATTTGGGAAATACGGAACTCCAGCCGAGAGGACGGTTTTATGTGTAGCAAATAAAAAAGCATCCTTTCCAGATGTGAGATCTGGAAAGGATGCTGGTAGACGAGATGAACTCTGAAAGATGACTTTGGTTATTTTGCATGCGCTGAATCAACAACAGGCAAAATTCACTTCAGTGATCTTCTGTCGAATTCCGTATCAATTACTTGTTAATGCTGACTACCTGATTGTCGTTAAATGAGTGCAGATATTGCCAGGTAGGCCCGTCAATACTGTCAGACACAAAGTGGACAGAGCCATCAACCATCAGCGCGTGTACTCCACCTGTGTGATAGCTGCGTGCGATTCCAGAGTTGGAGCCATTGGTACTTGTTCCATTACATCCGTTAGGTGTAGATCCAGCGCGAATTGTGTAGGCTGTACCACCGACGGCAGGTTGAGCCCAGCCGTATTTACCTTGAGACGTGCCCGAAGTAAAACCACATCCAGCCGTTTTTGTTCTGTTCTGAGCAAACTCGGAAAAGGAAATGGTATTTGAAGTTCCATCGGTAATCAGTTTTAATTTCATGGCTGGGTGAATAAGTGCTGTACCAGCTTCATTAATCATTCCATTTCGTTCGGCAAACACACCAGAAGTACCATGGTATCCACAAAAACCATAAGGATGGGTTGAGCCCGCTCCCGGATAATTGTGTGTTGCTCCACCAGTCGTATTCTTGTCGCTGGTACGATTGTCACTGGGGCAGATGTAGACAGGGATTTGCGTGTCGATAGCAGCCTTGTTACTTGCATGATCGAAACGCAGGCTCATATCCATCTTGTTATAAATGTTGGCTTGATCAATGTAAGGCAGCAGCATGGTGTGCATAGTATGAAAACTATGTGGAATGCCTGTGGTGTTGAGTGCTGAAGCACTATAACTTCCGCAACAGCAACCCCGGCCATTCGGTGAAATGGTCGCTCTGGGAAATACTTCCATGGTTCTGTCGAGATAGTTTGCGAGTGCCAGGCCGATTTGTTTCATGTTGTTTTTACAAGTACTTCGGCGGGCGGCTTCTCTGGCCTGCTGCACAGCTGGTAACAGCAATGCAATCAGGATGGCTATGATTGCAATCACAACCAAGAGTTCGATTAATGTAAATGCTTTACGTTTCATCTGAAGTGTCTCCTTCGATTTAATAAATAAAATGAAAATGTATCATGTAAGTAATATCGCTTGTAGCAATACTGTATAATGAAATTATGTTCTGACAATCGTTTCTACTTTGACTTGAGCTCAAAATCAAAGGTGGTTTTGGAATCAGTCACGTCAGCTTTTAATTCACTGTTGACGCCATATTTTTTATAGGGTCCGGTTTCAATGGCTGCCGCGCCTTCTTCCTCTCCGTTTTCATCTTTCTTCTCATTGACCATGACGGCGTAACTGGCAGGGAAAACATTCTCCAGAGAATACTTTCCTTCAGAATCAGTGACAGCTGCAAACTGGCGATTTTGAGCAGGAGCTCCTGCATCAAGTCGTTTCATAATGATTTCAACATTGGCAGATGGCTTACCATCCAATGTGATTGTTCCGGAGACTGTAAGGGGTTTACCGAGTTCAGCTGTAGGGTCTCCGCCGCAACCATAAAACATAATGAGCGAGAGCATAAAAATAGAAAGTAAAGAGCGGGGCACCGGGAGTCTCCTACGATTGAGGGGGTAGAAATTATATTGGACAACATTATAGGCTATCAATGCGACGTTAAAAAGAAAAGAATATTTTTAAAATAATATAAAGAAACAGTTTTAATATATATGGTATGTGTACAAAAATGACTAAGTGTGCAAGCTTGACTAGGGTGGTCTGATGATCAAGTCCGGCGAGTCTCTTCGCCTTATTATATAGGGTAGATAAATGGTGCGATGGCACTGCCACTGATCAGGACCAACAACCCGATTAAAAGGAGTGCAATGATGATCGGTGCCAACCACCACTTTTTGTTATGACATAAAAAGACCCAGAATTCAGCAAGAATGCCTGACGATGTTCCCTCTGACTGGGCCAGGAACTGAGCTGAGCTTTTCTCTGGTTGGGATTGTTTTTCATCTATTTGATCTGTCATTTTAGATTACCCGTGATTTGATGCTTCTCGATTTCATTGAGTTCCGGATGAAGTCAGAACTGTCGAAAGTAGTCTTTTTCCTGGCGAATTGTTTTTTTTACTTTCCAGTAAGATGTCGCCTCAGAATCGAATCGCCTGGCGACCAGGTCATGGCCACAAATACGTAGCGTCATTCCAATCGGAAATATGACCAGATAATATACCATAGCAATCAAAAGGCAGGAAACAATCCACCTGACGGGGTAAAATAGAACCATCCAGGTTATGTAAATCGGCTGAATGTGTTGAGGGGAAATAAGGCCTGTCCCTGACAGTAATATTGCCGCACTCACCAATATTACAACAACAGGAATCGACTCAGTGGCATTGTAGTTGAATGCTGCAATTAAGCAGAGCAGGACCGTCAGCGCCAAGGCAAAGATTCTTAATTCGCGTTTTGTTGGAGTCCAATTGATTTCGGTGAGGGCCATTTTAATTTGATTCAACTAGAGGCAAATA